>NZ_JACJOT010000016.1 GCF_014695715.1 Microcoleus sp. FACHB-68 | reverse complement strand
CGCACAGCCATGTCTTATCGTTTTGTGGAGTGGCTGACCCAAAATCGAGACGTATTCTCCGCTTATAAAGCGGCTAGGGGCTTCATTTGGGCTTGATTTCTGTTTAAGTCCCGTTAATTGCCTTGCTTATAGTGGTGTGTGTGATTAGTTGATTACATTTTCGGCACTGCTGAAGGAGTAATGATTTAATCAGGGAGAGAAACCGTCCGATAGTTCAAATAGTGCAGCAGTAACCGCAGTGAACACTTCAACATCTTAATCGACTTAGAGTAGCACAAGGTTTTGCGATGTAATCGGGCCAGGTAATGCCTCAGCCTGGTATTTTCTCCTTCGATGCGAGTCATATAGGTCTTGCTGACAATGTGGTTTCCATCCTCTATAAACATTGGGTACACCGACCACCCGTCGGTGACATAAAAGAAACACTCAAAGCATTTGACAATTAGCCACAGAGGTTTGAAAGTCTCTGCCCTGCGTGAACGCAGCGTTGCCTTCGGCGAATCACCCACTGTCCAAGCCAGGATACCTGCCTGAAAGTGATTGAGCGCCGTCCAAATCCACAGCTTGTTACGTTTGTCACCCACAAAGGTTTGAAGTTCATCAAGGTCGGTAATCTCAAGAATCTCCTGAGACTGTGGAGCATCAGGTAGTGGCAAACCTGCTGCTCGAACCCAATGCAAGATGGTCGTGTGATGAATGTCTGTGACTCGCAAGGGTCCCTCGCAGTCCTAAGACAAGAAAGGTACATTTTGAGGCACAGTTGCTTGACATCGTTGGAATACTGCCAGGGTTCGGTAATGCTCTAGGAACTGGCGACCACACTGCTTGCATTTGTAACACTGTCTACTTTTACAATGACCGTTCTAAGAAAAATCGGTGGCGTTACATTTTAGACACTTCATTGAGGAAGTTGGGGTGGAGACGTTAATTCTTCCATTTTGCCTGAAATATCATTACTCTTCCAGCAACGCCCCTTTTTTTACCTTATTTTTTAAAGAGCAAGACCCAACTCGCCCTACAGTAAGGATGCCCATTTTCTCTGAAAAAGCGATCTGCTTAAAAGACATTTTGCCAAGGTGGTTAGGGAGTCAACCAAGCGCGATCATGCTTTCGCTAGTAGCAAGAAATCGACGAGGCAAAGTATCGTTCTCTACAGGATAGATTTTTGGGGAATTCACTACGTTCCTCGCTATATTTTTGAGGAAAAATTCTTGCAATTTTGCTGACCTGGCTTCTCTAACACCCGGATAGAGAGACAGTCCGCCGTTGTCTTCTAAAAAGGTAAATTTTACTAGTTGCAAATATTCATAAAGATACTCCCCATTGTTTAAATTTATTCATAACTGTTTCATCAGTAATCCTTAAAAAAAAACCGTCACTCACTGCTTTTTTTCTACCGTAAATGTCTATGCTATCCAAGCACTACACTTCCCACCATTCTTGAAAGTTGGGCAAAGTTCTGGACCTTTGTTCAGTCCCATTGTGCGCTTTCTACAGCTTAAGTTGTTAACAAGCCTCTAATTTTTTCTAGGTTCTCTTTAGCTTCAAGACAACTCGGATTGAACGACAATGCCTGTTCAAATGCAGCAGCCGCCTCAGTCCAACGCTTTAGGTGAAGGTAAGCAAGCCCTAAACCCACAGATGGATCTGTTGTGATGAAACTTTGCTCAAAAGGCTCTCCTTGATAATAGCTACCCTCCCGCCCTATTTGAATACATTTTTCCAGATAAACACAAGCTCCTAATGGAAATCCTAAAGCCATTAGAGTCATCCCGGCTAGATAGTTTAGAGGTGGATACTGCGGACACCATTCAAGCCCTCGCTGAGAAATTAGCCTCGCCGTTTCATAATCATTCTGATTGAGTGATTGTGCCCCTAAAGTATAAAGCAGGGAAGGAACCATTAGAAAATCTTCTGGGGGATTTCCCTCTAATAAATTTGGAAACAGCCGCTCAAATGCTTCCGCGCAACATTCTTGAGCTTTTTCTGGTTGCTGCATATCGTTATACATTCCAGAAAGGCAATAGAGGAGCATCAGGCTCAAACCTTCTTCCCGTCGAATGCGCTCTAAAATTGGGATATTACGACTGAAGTTTTTTTGCTCTAGCTCCTCTTCTCCGTAGCCATAATGTAAAATGCTAATACTTTCTAAAACAGAAACTTTATAATTACTAATGTATTGATCATTGTATTTTAGTTGCTCGTGAAATTTGCCTTCAAACCTAATCCCTGGTAAATTTCGGAACAATCTCGGAGTGACCAAGGGAGTCATGCTAAGCCTATAACTTTTTTCAGTCCGTGTTAAAAAATAAGCAATAATTTCTGATGGGGAGGAAATTTGCTCTAAAAATTTTTCTGACTCAACAACTAGCTCTTCATCCGCATCAAAAACTAAAATCCAGTCTCCTGATGCTTGGGCAATCGAATAATTGCGAGCGGCAGCAAAATCATCGCACCATTCAAAATAACTAACTTGTGCCCCGTATTTTTCTGCAATTTCAGGCGTGTTATCTTGAGAGCCAGTATCTACGACAATCATTTCATCAACATAAGGTTTAGCACTCGCTAAGCACCGAGGTAAATTCTTGCTTTCATTCTTCACAATCATGCAAAGAGACAAAACAGGTTTTGCAGGTGATTCAGAGTTTAAATTCATTTGAGAAACCTAGTTTTATTACATATGTTATTATCTAGTTTAACAAGTTTGTATTAATTGAATATACTCACCCCGTTATATAAATGTTTTGGTATACCGGCAGCCTGATTGAATCAGGCACATTGGAACTGGCTATTGACGATCCGGGATTTATTTACGGGGCTACAGTCTTTACCACCCTGCGAGTCTATCACGACTCGCTCGATCATCCCTTGACGAACTGGGCCGGCCACTGTGAACGCCTCCAATTCAGCGTGAAAACGTTTGGCTGGCAACCACCAGACTGGCACCGGCTGCGTCAGGGTGCCGAACTGATGAAGGAAAACTGGCCGGTATTGAGAATGGTTATTTTCCCAGATGGGCGAGAACTGATTACAGGACGTATTTTACCGGCAGACTTGGCGAATCGGCAACAGGACGGAATCCGCGCTTGGCTGGCAGACTCCCCCGACTACGCCAGATCCCTACCGGCTCACAAAACCGGCAACTACCTGCCGGCTTGGCTTGCCCTGCAAACTGCCCTAAAACAGGGTACTCAGGAAGCAATTTTAGTAGACTCAACCGGCAACTGGCTAGAAAGCAGCACCGGCAACCTTTGGGGATGGCGGGATCAGCAATGGTGGACACCGCCGACAAACACAGGAATTCTAGCCGGCCTGATGCGCTCACAGATTGTGAACTGGCTAAAACAACATCAAGTGCCGGTGAGAGAAGAACCTTGGTCAACCCAATTGGTAAAAGAATTTGAAGCACTCGCCTATACCAACAGCGTCATGGAAATCATTCCTATCCACACTGTTTTAGCCGGCACCACTCAACTCACCTACAATCTACACCACCCCGCATTCCAGCAAATTCGCTCACTCTGGCATATCTAAACCGCCCAAAATTCCTGCCTATCTCTAAGCACTTCTAGCACGAGAAAGCCCCACACTCGCTTTAATTAGCGCCGGCACAATTCGCTCACTCCCCATCCTCGCACCGTATAGATTCCTCGCCACCGGACCCACTTGCAAAGCCGCTAAACCACCCATCACAAATAACTCGCAACCGGGCCAGCGCAAATGCTCATCCAACACCGGCAAGCCATTCACCATCGGCGTCGGATAAGCATCCAACACATCTGCCAGTAAAGGCTCCGCTGCCACCTCAAATTTCGTGCCGGTGGATAGCCAGATCCGCTCACACTCATACACCTGGCCACCATCACAGCCAACCCGCCAGCAGTTGCCCAGCCACTCAGCCTTAACGACTTGGCATCGTTCATAAAGGGCAAGTTGGCCTTCTCGGTGGGCGCGTCGCAGCCGCAACATCATTGCCGGCGTCATCGATCCCCCATTCCGAGCTAGCTGGATTAACTCCCATCGGCGCTCCCAATCAGTTTCAGCCCAAAATCCCTTCAAATATTTTGGCCCCAACCAACCGGGTTCAGCATCAAATAATTTTTCTTGCAGCTGGCGTCTTGCCATCAACAATACCTTTGCGCCTCGCCGCATGGCACCGATGGCTAGATGTCCCGCCGTTAAGCCACCTCCCACAATCAGCACTCGCTCAGAGGAATTTTGGATTGCGGGAAAGCAGCGCAAATCGATATTCCGAGAATGGCAGAGCCGGTCTTTGGGATAAGGCGTTTGAATTTTACCCACCCAGCTTGGCATTTGGAGTTTGCTCGTGCCGGTGGCCAAAACGACCCGGCGGGCGCTGAGCAACTGGCCATCTTGCAATTCAACGCGAAACCGCTTGTGATAAGGGCTTTCTGTCTGTGGGGGCGGAATAATCCGAGTCACTTTAGCCTGAACGATTTTGTCTTCTAGCCCAAACCTGCGGATTGCGTCTTGGCAAAAATCTGCAAATAGCTGGGTACTCGGTAAATCATAAGGTGCAAACAACTCATCAGGGCGAGATTCCGCAAACCCCCGCAGCGCGTGGGGGTTGGGATCGGGATGGTGAACTGCCGGCGATCTTAGATGAGGAATTTCCAGCGCCGCAAATCGCTCGCGCCACTGGCTCATCCAAGTGCCGGTGCCTTCAAACACCAAGAACTTGCGGCCTATATCCTTGCGCTTTTGCAGCAGATGTGTGGCGATCGTCAAAGCTTGAGGGCCGCCTCCCACAATTGCTATGTCAATTTGGCTTTGTTGTAAAGCCGGGTTGAGTGCCATGCTGGTAAAAAATATTATAATAATAATCATTATCATATCAATGAGCAGGGCGAACCTGCGATTTTTACAAGAGCCGGTGCAACTGGGCCATGTCCTAGAGGATTAAGCTGCCTCTGGATCTCAACAATCGACTCGATTCTATCTACCCGTAAATTTTTCCGTGATAGATAGGCGTCTAGAATCCGCCAACCCCAGCGTTACTAGCCCATTTCAGGAAAATTGACCCGACCTTTCTTGGAAGCGAACACCCAGCACAGAGCATTCTCTAGCTGCCTGACCACTGAGCCGTTATTATTCATCCCTTGTTTTATACAATTCTTAAAGATTAGAAACAAAAATTATCGGCTTTTGTTCAACAGATCGACAATTAGGGAAGGCTGGCCAATTCCTGGACAAGGTGAAACCCGATCGTAAAAATAAAAACGTACTTTTGAAAGCAGCACAGAGTCATGGCAGATTCTTCCGAGTTTTTCTACCCTCGCAGTCGCTACTACGGCCAAGTCAAGCCTGAGAACTTGATATTTAATGCGAATTTACAGGAATTTGCTCAACGAGTGAGCTATATCAGTAATCTAGAAACCGGCGGGAAACTCCCTCCTGAAGTCGCCTACCAGGAAATTAAAGCGCTTTGGAAGCAGCTCAAGCACACGAAAAAACAGCTGGGGATTGGCAAAAATCCCTTTCAGGATGAAGACAGCAGCACTGCATCCTAGGTGAGCGAAGCATTCGGCTGTAGGAAGCCACAATCAAATCTACCTTGAGGAGGATTTAGCCGAGAAGCCGGGTTCATTACATTAAGCTTATCCGCTCAGGGAAAGTGTCTCTGGGCTAGGAAACAGCTCACAGCCTCTTACTCAATTTCTTCTATCCGGGTTTTAACATCAGGCCGCTTCTCAATCTGGAAGGCTGATAAAAAAAACGACCAGCTTCATCCAAAAGCTGGCCCATTAAATTTTTGAATTTTGTTGTCGTACTAACAGGAGGCTTACCGAGCTGCGCGTTCCCAGGCGTGCGGCGGGTATTTGTCTGTTAATTCTTTACTTAAGAACATTGTAACAGAAGACACTAAACTTTTGTAACAAAAGTTTATTACGAAAATTTATCACCGGCCTGCGTAAGATACCGGCTACCTTCTTGGGGACGTCCCCAGAGGATACGCTCGTGCTTGTAAACCACCATACCCGGTTTGGCTCCCTTGGGCTTGTAGACGTGTTTGGGTTCGGTATAAACAACCGGCACCTGTTCGCTTTGCCGAGCGCGGCTGTAATAGGCGCTTAGATCCGCAGCAAACTGCAAATCCGCCTCCTCGGCGACAGATCCAGGCGGTAAACGCAGCAAGACGTGGCTACCGGCAATCTCTTGAGTATGAAACCATACATCGTAATCACCGGCAAGACGAAAACTCAACTGGTCATTCTGCCGGTTATTGCGCCCAATCAATAATTCAAAACCACTCGGACTTTGGTAGCGGTAAAAATTCGTTGCCGGTGTATCACTTTGAGTGCGGTGTTCTGGATCTTCTAGATACCCCTGGCTAATTAGCTCATCCCGAATTTCTTCCAAAGCTTGAAGATCAGCTGGTTCCCGGTAAGCATCTAGCCCGGAAAGCGCAGATTCCACTTGTTCAAGATAGTCAATTTCAGCCTGCACCTCAGCTAATAATGGCTCAACAGCCGCACGGGCGCGTTTGAGCTTTTGGTTGCGGCGGTAGAGAGACTGAGCATTTTGCACCGCATTTTTTTCCGGTTCCAGGGGAATGGAAGTCGGGTTGCCGGTTTCAAAGTCGGCAAGGATAATTTCCTTCATCCCCGGTTGCCACGCGTGTAGGTTGGCCATCATCAAGTCGGCTTGCTGCCGGTACTTGTCGGCTTCATCTGACTGTTGCAGGCGTTCTGAAAAAGTATTGGCTTTGAGTTGCAACTTGGCCAGCAAGTTACTGAGTTTTTGACTGAGTTGATGGCGTAGCTGCTTGAATTCTTGTTGATTTAGTTCGCCGGTGTAATAGACGTTGAGCAACTCATTGACAGAAGCAGGATGGCTCTCCCTCTGGATATCCCCCCACCCCACAACCGAGTATCCCTCTCGTGTCCAGCACGGTTGAAACCGCTCTTGCTCCAAAGCTTGCAGCCATTCTTGCCACCGGCAGAACAATTGCTGCCAATCTGCTTCACTGAGGCTATCGGTTGGTTGAGCCGGTTCAAGACCGGCAGCCTCTACCATTTCCCGCACGAAGGCCGAACTCAAACCCCGGTAGCTTTTCAGCAACTGACGCCCCAGTTGGCCGGGGATTAGCGTGATTCGTTCCAGCCAACGTTCTTGGGGTTCACTTTGGCTGGGTGCCGGATCAGTAAGAGCCGGCGGCATTTCGTAAGGCTGGCCCGTTTGGATGGGACGCACACTCGATTGGCGATCACTGACTTGATGAGCAGCAGTGACAATCAAGTTTTCCTGATTGGCTAAAATCACATTGCTGCGTTTGCCCATAATTTCGACATACAGATGCCAGAGAATAGGATCACCAGGCCGGCGGGCAAATTGCAAGTCTAAAACACGTTCCCAAGGCGCTACCTCAGTAATCGCCACCAGTGCTAAACCACCCAACTGGTGTCGCAGCTGCTGGCTGAAAGTAAAAGTATCAGGAGTGCGGGGAGGCGAATCGCCGGCACACAGGCGGGCGGCTTGGGGATGCCAAGAGATATCCACCCAGCCTCGCCGGTCAATCGTCCGCAGCGACAGCGCCACCGTGTGCCGGTCACGTTGATAGACCTGTTCCAGACGCGCCGGCAGCCAGCCGTGACGCAGTTCAGAACAAGCAGCAGTTAAAGTCGTAAAGTCAGCCGGTTGCACAGCGAAAAGTCTTTCCAGTTAAAACATCGACAGATACTTCCATGCTGGCAGATTGATGTCAAAAGTTGATAAAAACCTGAAAAAAAGAGAAAAAAATCTAAAAACCCTGATTTTCCTTTGTTTTAGCCTTGTTAGTCAAGATTGTAATGGATACCATTAGAAATAAGGTTTTTGTAGGCTCATACGGCTAAGCCGTTAGTGCGTCATGGACATTCAACTTATCAATATCGGTTTTGGTAACATCGTGTCTGCCAACCGAGTCGTTGCCATTGTCAGTCCTGAGTCTGCCCCTATTAAGCGGATCATTAGTGATGCACGGGATAGGGGACAGTTGATTGACGCTACTTACGGTCGTCGAACGCGGGCCGTTATCATTACCGATTCCAGCCACGTCATCCTTTCGGCAATTCAGCCGGAAACCGTCGCCCATCGCTTTGTCATCAGTAAAGACGGTCAGAGTGTCAGTTAATTTACTTCCACGATTTCTATTCCCGCTTGGAGCTGCCGGTTTATCCGTATTTAACCAGTGCATATTCTCCCGCACTTTAGGGTAACTGTAACAATTCTATACAGAATTGGATTCAGAACCTTTATAATCCAGATGAAGATGTGGATAAGGATGTTTCAAGGGATAGCGGGTGTATGCAAAGCGGGAAACTGATTGTGCTGACTGGGCCAAGTGGCGTGGGAAAAGGAACTTTGTTGCGCTCACTGCTAAAGCGTCATCCTGAACTGTATCTGTCGGTATCTGTGACGACTCGCGCCCCTCGCAAGGGCGAGATTCATGGCAAGCATTATTATTTCATTGACCGGCACCAATTTGAGCAACTGGTCGCGGCGGGCGACTTGCTAGAGTGGGCTGAGTTTGCCGGTAATTATTACGGAACCTTGCGCCGGCAAGTAGAGACTCACCTACAGCAAGGTGAGTGGGTAGTCCTAGAAATTGAGTTAGAAGGGGCAAGACAAATCAGGCAGACATTTCCTCAAGCCCTGCAATTATTTATTCTGCCGCCCTCAGTTGATACCCTAGAGACTCGCATTCGCCAGCGGGGACAAGATTCGGAAGAAGCGATTGCAAGGCGTCTCAACCGTGCAGTTGAAGAAATCGCCGCCGCTGATGAATTTGACATCAAGATTGTCAATGACGAGTTAGAAAAAACCTTAGAGTGTATCGAGGCGGAACTGTTTGTCCCCGCTTAGGTAATCGGGTGAACACTCAGGGCTTTTTGATTCTCTTTTAGTCCCGCCTGGTGGATTTCCAGGCGGGTATGAAGAAGTGTACTAACTATCAGTTAGCTTATTGTTTATTTGTTTGCCTTAACCGATGCCGGCCCTTCCTTCAGCCGAACCGTAGTTCACAAAATGTTCAAACCCACTGCGGTATAAACCCTTCGCTACATCTGCCGCCACGTCCTTGTTATTTGCTAGATAAAAAGCCTCGTCATATTGCTCACTAGGCTGGCGTTTTTCTGCTTGTCCGTAGCGGATAAAGTGTTCGTAACCACTGCGATAAGTTCCCTTACTTACTTCTGCCGCCACATCCGCGTTGCTGTCTAAATAAAACTTTTCATCAAATAGCTTTAGACGTGGCGTACGTCCCTCAAATTGACCAAACTTTAAGTAATGGAAAATCCCACTTGTTACTTCACCTGTTGCCGTTGCTGCCGCTAAACCTTCATCTTGATTAAGATACTGGTTGGCGTTAAACAAATTGCTGGGGTTGCGGTTTTTCTCTAACAAGTTAGGCCGGTTTTCCGAGATTCCATGACGCACAAAGTGATTAAAGGCACTCCCACCTCGGCTCACATCTTCTGCCACATCGGGGTTGGTTGCCAAATAATATTGAGTGTTGAATAGAGCACTGGGGTCACGCTTTTCAAACTGTCCATTACGGATAAAGTGTTCAAAACCGTAGCGGTAAACTCCGGCTTCTACATCCCGCTTGACATCAGGATTATTGGCGAGATAGAACGCTTCATCATAAATTAGCAGCCTCGCGTCGCGTTCTTCATATTGCCCATAGCGGGCGAAGTGATCCCAGGCACTGCTATAAACGCCTTTCTGGACTGCATCCTTTACATCTGGGTTTTGTTCGAGATAGAGTATGGGGTCAAACAGAAGGCTGGGTTGCCGATTTTCTATTTGACCGTATTTTTGATAATGTTCCAAAGCGCCACCGGCATAGTTACCTTTTGCGACATCGGCAGCCACATCTGGGTTATTCGCCAGATAATATTTTTCGTCAAAGTACAGGGTGGCTGGTTCTTTTCCTTGGCTTTCTAGTTCGAGTAATTCGGCAAAGGTGAATAGGGGATTGCCGGTGTAGTATTTGGAAACGACAGGACTGGAAAAATTCGCAGTATCGTACTCGCTACCTACTATATAAACACTGCCCACACTGTCAACAGCGATCTCAGCACTTTGAGCTGCATAGATTTCGGATAAGGTATGCTTAGTGCCCAGAGGATTAATCTTGAAAAGATAGGAAGAATGGCCGTCCCCCGTTATATTACCTGAACCAACCGAAAATCTAAATGTTTCATTGATTGTCGCATAGGCATTGCCTGAAGTATCTATCGCAATAGCCTGACCATTGCGATATCGATCATAGGTTGTGCCAAAACCATTTCCCGAGCTAAAACTTCTGGAAAGGTAAGAGGAGTAAACTAAAGCTGTGCCATCAGGATTGAGTTTACTCACAAAGCCGTCTAAGGGAGTTGTCTTCTCGCCTAGGAAAGCGTTTTTAAGGGGGAAGTTGTCAGAATCAGTACTTCCTACTAGATAGGCATTGCCCGAAATATCTACAGCGATGCCATTAACTATCTCATAGCCGCTTGCGCCGAGGTAAGTCGAGTAAACTAAGGCTGTGCCATTAGGATTGAGTTTGCTCACAAAGCCATCTGCACCATCTGCCTTCTGACCTTGTAGGGGGTTTGTGGTGGGAAAATCCACAGAGCCGGTGCTTCCAGCTAAAAACACATTACCCGCGTTGTCTAGAACCATGTCTGTGAACTGATCACCACCAGTCCCACCGAGGTAAGTCGAGTAAACTAAAGCCGTGCCATCAGGATTAAGTTTGCTTACAAAGCCATCCGAATCTCCCGCTAACTGGCCTTGCAAGGGATTTACTGTGGGGAAGTCGGTAGAACTGGTACTTCCCATCACATAGATATTACCAACACCATCTAGGGCTATGCTTTGGGCAGTAGCACCATCACTGCCACCCAAATAAGTCGAGAAGAGCAAAGCATTGCCACTAGCATTCAGTTTGGTAACAAAGCTGTCTGCCAGCTCAGAACTGCTAGCCTTTGCAGGTTGCAGGGGATTGACTGTGGGGAAGTCGGTGGAATTCGTAGTTCCTGTGATGTAGGCGTTGCCGGCACTATCAATTGCAATGTCGTTGCCATAATCTCTATTGCCATTGCCACCCAAGTAAGTCGAGTAGATTAAAGTTGTGCCGGTGGCGTCAAGTTTGGTAACGAAGGCATTTGAGGGTGCAGGAGCAGTGGTTTGGAAAGCATTAACAGTAGTGGGGAACCTATTGAAACTTGTATAGCCCGTAACGTATACATTGCCGACACTGTCTACCGCAATGCCATCGCCTGTGCCGGGGAGTCCAGTATAGAATGTTCTGTTGTGGTAAATCAGCACCGGATCAATCACTAAGGTATGTGCTGAATCGTAAGCACCTAAACTAAACCCGACTGTGCCATCTCCTAACAGTTTATAAGCCGACTCAACTTCTTTGATTTCTCCGTTTATTTCTTGATAAACATAGGGCGCTGAGTCGATTAATTCTCCGGTTGCTGTCTTGATTATTAGCGCTCCATCTTTGCGCAATTCCAGGTCTTCCATTCCTTTGTATTGAATCTTTATTTGTCCCGCATCTGCGCCGGCTGCTACGATAAATTCCCCTTTTAAATGCCCTTCTGTTCCTTTATAAATCCGGTCAATGCCTTCGTATACGTTTCGGTACACTACGCCTTCATAGGTGGAAACGTCGGTTTTCCATTGATTCGGATCGTCTCCATTCAGGAAGTTAGCGACTCCTGGCAATTTTCCCAGGGTTTCAATGGTGGGGTTGAAATTGCCTCCGATTAAGTTGCTTCGCACTACAGAGGAGGTGTTTTCTGTTTCCCCTTCTCCCTGTGATTGTGCGGTGAAGATGATTTCATTGGGGGTGAAATAGAAGGTGTGACCCCTACCTTTTATTTGGTATTTTACTTCGGCATCCACTTGGCCGGCATTTTCTATAAAACTTAACCCTAATTTTCCCCAGTCTTGCTGTTTTTCAATTCCAACATTTGTCAGCGCATCATTATTTTCCCATTGGGCGACTGTTGGGGTATTTTCTGAGATTTCGTTAATTAAATCGTGTTCGCTGTTCGCTGCCGGCAGTCTTCCTTCTTCTCTGCCATGCAATAGCCAATGTTCCCACCCATTTTCATACACTCCGCTGTTAACGGCTACTGCTACATCGAGATTTTCTCGTAAGTAATAATCACTATCAAATCCGGCTGGGGGAGTGTTGGGATTTGAGCCGGTTGATAATATATCTTTGTTTCCCTGATCTGTAGTGGATAAATTCCCTGACACCGGCTCATTGAATGCTTGCACGCCGAGATTATCCATTGCCATCTCTTCCTTTTTGCCACTGAGTTAGCCCAGGCGGCAAGCTATAATTAATTCCCCCTTTATACTCGACTCGCTGGGGTTTGGCTAGTCCCCAGTCGTGTGGTTTTTTCTCGGTTTTTTGAAATAATTATGGGCTTGTGAAGATATATCAATTTACACGAAAATTTGATACACCAAGTAAGCGAAAATCGCGCCCCCTATTCCACCCACTAGAAAACCTGTTGCAAAATTACTCCAACCTTCTTGTGTGCTGAAAGCTTCTGGAGGATGGGGAGTTGTAATTGTGGAAATCGGCTTGTTTTCATTTAGCACAGCCGCATATAAAGACAAAGCAAACGTTAAAATCACGACAATGCTAGCGGCTTCCATTAAACCCAACAAATTCCCAGCTTGAGTGCCACGAAGTGGATTTGTCCAGGCAAAGGGGCCAAATAAAAAATATCCATGCGCCATCCCAATTTCTAAACCACGACGCTGGGGTAACAAACCCTTCCGATAAGCCGGCAAATTATTAATAAAAGCCTTCGTTAAAGTTGAAGCATTAATCGGCGTTGCCAGATTTCCCACTTGCGGATCGCCGGCAGGGTAGACAACTTCACGATCCCTAGGGTCACTTTTCGATTGCACAGATTGGCTCATATTTAAATAAAAAAAAGTTGCAATGTTTTCCCCCATCAATCAGCTTTTATAAGCATCATCTCTGGGAAAAGAGAAACACAATAATTATACCTAAATCTGTTTTCTGCTGTAATAATAAAACTCGCGCTCTGTGCGGCGCACTTGCCCGACACGACCACGAGTTTTGTTTTCTAGATTTGTGTTTTAAACCGGCTATCAGTCGCCACTAACAGATGTACGGGCGGGTTTGGCTGACAACTTAACGTCGAACCCGATATTAAACGACAAAACCCGCCCCTACAAACTGATCGCGAACCTTCTACGGAAGAGGATGGAACAGCAGATCAGGGAAGTAGTAGTTAAACACAATCAGGCCGGCAGCCTGAAGGGAAATCCAAATTGTGGCGAGAACCGGCGCGGAGGAAAGATATCTGGGTAAACCTTGCATGATGGTTGATTCTCCTTAAAAAGTTAAGCAACTGAGAGGGGACTAGCGGGGTGATACCGGGATTTCATTATCTTTGGCATACAGTTCACCACTGATGGCTTCTTTAATAGCTGCTAGCGGCCAGGTAAAGCCGGTTAGCATATACTTAATTGCCGTGGGAACATCGATGATGATTTCTTTTTCTTCAGGGCTATCGGTTTTGCGAACCGCTTGGAGATAAGCGCGGCCCACCCAACCAATCCAGCCGGCAATGTAGAGAAAGAGAATGCCCGGAATAATAAAGTCTCCAGCATGACTCCAGCGGCCATCCGGAATCAAGTGAGGAAGCCCTTCTGGGCCGCATAACGCTTGAGAGTAACGCTCAAAACGTTTTTGTCCAGACTGGGGGTCGCTGGTCGTGTTGCGTGCATTTTGCGCCCGTTGCTGAAAAGCAGGGGATTCGCTGCATGGCACTAGCCCCGCCACATTTGGTTCACCGGCAAAGGCAGTTGGGGCAACACTGATCCAAAGACCAATCGCCAGAATTAAAGCTAACAATCGTCGCATGGAATTGTTTCCTTTTGTTACAAAACACAAAGTTTTTTGGACAAACCGCCCCGCGACTTAATACAGGCCAGTTTGCCCTCAGTTGGATGCAATTTTACTCTCCTGAGTGAACTCAGGAAAGTCTAAGCTACTAGAAGTAGCCAATCCATTTCAAAACATTACCAGCCAATGGCAACGGTTTTAGCAATTGAAACAAGTTGTGACGAAACAGCCGTGGCGATTGTTAAGAATCGTCAAGTTCGCAGCAGTATTATTGCCTCTCAAATTGCCACGCATCGGCAGTATGGAGGCGTTGTGCCTGAGGTGGCATCGCGTCAACACCTAGAAGCAATCAATCAACTGATCGCCGAAGCTTTTCAAGAAGCCAACCTCAACTGGCAAGAAATTGATGGGGTCGCAGCCACCTGTGCTCCGGGCTTGGTGGGGGCGCTTTTGGTGGGGTTAAGCGCCGCTAAAACCCTGGCAATTGTCCACCAAAAGCCTTTTTTAGGCGTTCATCACCTAGAGGGACACATTTACGCTTCCTATCTCAGTGAACCTTCTTTAGAGCCGCCCTTTCTCTGTCTGCTCGTTTCCGGTGGCCACACGAGCTTGATTCATGTGAAAGATTGTGGCAATTATGAAACCTTGGGACAAACGCGTGATGATGCTGCCGGCGAAGCGTTTGATAAAGTGGCGCGGTTGTTGCAATTAGGCTATCCAGGGGGTCCTGCCATTGACCGGCTAGCCGCACAAGGCAACCCTCAAACGTTTCCGCTACCGGAGGGTAATATTTCTTTACCATCCGGCGGCTATCATCCCTATGATTCAAGTTTTAGTGGCTTGAAAACAGCGGTACTGCGCCTGGTACAAAAGCTGCAACAGGAGAAACCAGACGAGTTGCCGGTGAGTGATATCGCCGCAAGCTTTCAGCAATCTGTCGCTAAGAGCTTGACAAAAAGAGCAATTGCCTGTGCGATTAGCAACGGACTGAACACGATTGCCGTGGGTGGGGGTGTGGCGGCAAACAGTGGACTGCGAAAGCATTTACAAATGGCTGCCGGCGAACACAATTTACGGGTACTGTTTCCTCCCCTCAAGTTTTGCACCGATAACGCTGCCATGATTGGCTGTGCCGCATCTGAGCATCTAAATCGGGGTCACACTTCCCCGTTAAGCCTGGGTGTGCAGTCTCGACTGACGCTTTCAGACGTGATGCAGCTTTATCAAACTTGAGATCCCTCACGCTTAGGAGTCCTTACACATAGAAGCCGAAGTTTGCTTTGAAAATCAACAAAGTTAAACTCGGCTTTTTTTAATTAAGTAAAAAAACTAAACTGCCTACTGCAAAAGATTAATAAAGGACTTTGCTCAGGGCAAGTTTCCGACTGCGTTCCGAGAGCCGATCAAGATTCAGTTGATTGTGATTATCTAGGAGATTTTCTTTT
Organism: Microcoleus sp. FACHB-68; assembly: GCF_014695715.1. Classification (NCBI taxonomy): domain Bacteria; kingdom Bacillati; phylum Cyanobacteriota; class Cyanophyceae; order Oscillatoriales; family Microcoleaceae; genus Microcoleus; species Microcoleus sp. FACHB-68. Next base: position 213,532 of record NZ_JACJOT010000016.1, on the reverse strand, counting down.
TCTAAAAACTCCAAAATCGTAATACTTAAAAGCATTTCTACCTGAGATGCCCGATTGCTGAGCCAGTTATGCGTTTCGGTATCTTCGGGAAAGCGTTCGATACATTCGCTGGTGTAACGGCGAAATTCTCTAACTTCGTGTAATAGACGAACTAAATAGCTGGGGCACTCGCAGGCTATTACATCGGCGGCCTCACAAAGAGCGAGCAACTGTTCATCAGAAAACTCTAATGAAAGTTGAAGATTTTGGCTGGAATCGCTCATATTTCTTGTCAACATTAGGTTAACCTTAGCCTTGCTTAATTCAGGGGTTTCTTTAAAGACTGAGTGATAAATCGTCTTATGAAATAAAAGATATTGGACTAAAAAAATAAAGTGCTGCAACACTTACAGCTAAGATTGTTATAAATTCTTAAAGAAACTTATACAATCTTAATAAATTATTAAATTTTAAGGCATCTATCTTAAGACAGATGTCTAAATGCTGGAATTTATTAAGCGTGGCGGTCAAGTAGGCTGCGGATGGCACCGGCAACTGCATCTGGCTGCTCAAGCATTGCCAGGTGTCCGCAGTCAGGAATTTCAATTACATTGTCACCATCGACTTGAAACAGTGAGTGAAAGCTGGCCAAATGACGCACATATTTAGGTGCCATAATCGAGTCCCGTGCACCGGCAATGAAGTAAACCGGCTGCTCGATTTGTGACACGACTTGGGGTAATTTGTTGACCTCAGCTTCAGTGGTGGAATCGAGTAAGCTTGCTAAAGCCGCCTCTGGGTGGGCCATGACAAAATCTATTAACCGTTGCCGGCACCAAACGCGAGCGATGGGACGTGCCACCTGCGCCCGTGCAAACAACAAATCAATGAAAGGTAGATAAGAAAGCCAGCGCGGGCGTAGTTTCAACATTTGCTGGCCGGCAGAGCGAAAGCGTTCAAATTCTTCTTTGAGATAAATACCACCGCCGGCATTGATGCAAATCGCACCTTTAACGCACTCAGGCATCTGGGAAGCCGCCCACAAGCCAATGCTGCCGCCAAGGGAATGACCGATTACCCAAGCGTTAGAAATATTCAGATGTTGCAGCAAAATGGCCAAATCTTGAGCGTAGGCGGCTGGGGTATAACGGGAAACTGCGACACTGGCGCTCTCAGAACCGGCTAACGCTAAGGTTTTGCCATCGCTTTGCTGGGAATTTTGGCACAGTTGAGAATCACCGAACCCCCGCAGATCGTAAGCAAGGCACTGATAAGCCGGTGCCAACCTTTCAATTAGGGGTTGCCAGTAGCCTCGACTAAGCAGCCAGCCGTGGATGAAGACGAGCACAGGAGTAGATGGAGTGGGAACGGTTAAATCGTAAGCGTGCCGAACTCCCTGGATATCGATAGTTGCCATATTTTTATCCTATCCCGAAGTTCTGCGGGAAAGATCGGCAATTAGAAGACGAGCTTACAGGAAGGCAGGAATCAGCAATAACAGCTGGCATCAAAATCGCCGGCCAAGCAATCTCTGCCGCACACTTTCAGCAATTTTGTGGCCGAGATAATCTGGAATCAAGCTTTCATTTGGGCCTAAAAGGTAAAGAATCAACCGAGTACGCCCTCGCCAAACCAGCAAGTTCGCATTGACAACCAACAGATCCTCTTGCCAAATCGCGTACATCACCTTGTAAAACAATCCAGGTTGGTTATCAGCCTCAATTAACAAAGCCGGCAGGTGGAAGACAGGGTCAACATAAAATTCAGTCTCTACGTCTTCTAAACCGGCATCCAAGTTGAATTCTACTGCCAGCATCTCTTCAACTTCAAAATGGCCGGCTAGCGCCTCTCGCACGGCTCTACAAACGTTTTCTGAAGTCTTATCCGTGAGTGCTTTGCCTCCCCGCGACACTACCAGCTTGATAAAAACCAACATCGGCGGATAAATTTGGCCATACAAACTCAGGCTGTGGATCGTTAGTCCGTAGGCAGCCAAAACGCCAAAAATATCACTCAGTAAAAATGACTGGTTCCGGTAGGCAAAATGCAGCGCACTTTTGTTACCTTCAGGTCTCAGCTCAATCACAGCTTGCTTGGTTTTGTAGAGCTGGTAGGCGAGCTTGAGGTTTTGCAGTTGGATTTCACTGCTGACAAATTGCTCGTAGAACTGAGGAAACGCCCGGTTAAAGCGCTTCAGAAGTTCTAGTGTGGATGATTTCAAACCCGCAGCCATAATTGGGAAAAACTCGCTTGCCCGATCAAATGCACTAGAGAATACAAATCCCAGTGCATCTACTATAGAACTCTCTGTTCTGGTTAATCGGTCTCAACTTTCCAGAAAAAATGATGCACTGGCTTTCTCATCGTATTCTTGAATTGAGGGGTGTGGGAACTTTTGATCACAAAAGTAGAGTTCGGTGTATTAAGCGCAGTTTTTCCACTCGCCTGTCAGGGTGTGCCTTTAAGCTAACGGCGTGAAGGTTACTCCGAGTTGCCGCACCCAGCAATTATTGGTGAAAACCTTTGAGGGATTGGGTTCTGGAGCGCTCGTCCAATCAACCGCAAACACGTTAAACTTGAAACAGCAAATCCACGACGGTGCGGGCGCTGCAGCGGGGTTATCCCAAAATGTTTCGTCTCACCCATGTGCAGATTTAAGGCCACTGTCTGGCGCACAGCAATCACAGCGGCGAACCGACTCTAGATGAACGAAGATTTGGCCTTGGTCTGACCGAACGCCGGTTCGGATGCAGACCGAGTTCTGGCGTCACTGTCAAAATGCTCGGCTAACGGTTCGTGACACCGCTTTGATGCGTAAAATCCGCATAAGTGGTACACTTCCTCCCTGAGAAACCTTTTCCTTTTATAGGGATTAGGCGCGTTAACTTACTTGTACTACCATTACCAAGCCTGCATGGGTTTTTGGAAAAACTTGTTTAGCGGTTCTGACGGCTCTTCGGCTCCTAACAAAGGCCCAAGTGAAGAATATCCTTTTGGTGCCGGCGATTCTTTTACCCAGACGCTGCGCGATTCTTCTCCGGAGATGCTACGCGAACGTGCCGGTTCTAATGTTCGGATTTATTTCAGTACCGACCGGGATCTTGACCTCTACGAACTTGAAGAACTCTGCGATGCCGTCGGTTGGTCTCGACGTCCGCTCCGCAAGGTCAAAAAAGCCATTCAGCACAGTTTTCTCGTCGTTTCGATGTGGGAGCAGCGAGGAACCCAGCGCCGTCTAATAGGCTTTGCCCGCGCCACCTCAGACCATGCCTTTAACGCCACACTCTGGGATGTGGTAGTTCACCCAGATTACCAAGGCAAGGGAATGGGTAAGGCACTGATGAAGTACCTGATTAAAAAACTTCGCAGTGAAGATATCAGCAACATCACCCTCTTCGCTGACCCCCATGTTGTGGATTTTTACCGAAACCTTGGCTTTATGCCCGATCCTGAGGGCATCAAAGGAATGTTTTGGTATCCAGATTAGAGGCTAGAGGAAGTGGGGATGGGATCGGGTGGCTAGTGCTGTCCCTTCTATCCTCCGTCCCTAGTCCCTAGTTCCTAGCTTCTAGCTGGAGGACGCGGCGAGGGAACCTGACGCTGCTGCTGAGGTGCTGGAACTGCATGGGGCGCTGCGGACTCTTGCTGCAGTTGCTGCCGGCCATTTTGGATGACTCGCATCATTTCACCCAGCTGCTGCTCGATGTTTCTCAGGACGCGATCAGCGTAGTCGTCTGCGCCATTGTGAATTTCTTCGCACTCCGCTATGGCGCGATTCCGCATTTCTTCTATTTCCTGTTGAGCTTGCCGGCGTGCCCGTTCAATTTCAGCAAGCGTTTGTTCTTGAGCTAACTCACACTCCTCCTCTACTTGCAGCCGGATTTGCTCAGCTTCTAATTTGGCCTGCCGCACTAGGCCCATTTCATCGAGAATCTGGGTCGCTTCTTGCTCTGCTGCAGCAAGGATTTCCTGAGCGTACCGTTCCGCTTGGGCCAGAATTTCCTCTTTGCGACGGATAACATCTTCGGCTTCGAGATAAGCCGCAGGAAGATTCAGGCGCACGAGATCGAGCTGATCTAGCACCTGTTCTTCATCAATGAGCGTACGTCTAGTGAGCGGAATGCGCGGACTGTCGAGGATCATCTCCTCAAGCCGGTTGAGTTCGCGCTGGATATCTATCCCTCCTGATCCACCCTGGAGTGATTCATCCTGAGGGCTGAGTTCTGTGCGGTCGGTATTGATCCGGGATGTGTCCTGGCGTAGCATCTGGAAATATCTAGGGCGACGTGTTTAGGAACAAGGTGATCGACAGAGCCACCGAACCTGGCGATCTCTTTCACTACACTACTACTTAAAAAACTGTACTCCTTGGAAGTGGCTAGAAAAACTGTTTCAATTTCATCTGAGAGGGTTTTGTTGGTGAGCGCCATTTGCAGTTCCATCTCGAAGTCTGAGAGGACGCGCAACCCCCGAAGCAAGACTTGGGCTTGTCGCATTTTGGCATAGTGCACCGTTAGTCCCTCAAAGCTATCCACTTCAAGGTTAGACAAATGTCCTGTAGAAGCGCGAATCTGGTTGATGCGCTCGTTTGCAGTAAATAGGGGGGTTTTGTTGGGATTGCGTACCACCGCCACGATCACAAGCTCAAAGAGCCTACAGCCTCGCTCGATGATGTCGAGGTGACCCAGAGTTATCGGATCGAAGCTACCAGGATAGATTGCGATCACGGGCGTTGGCATCTAAGTTTGTAATGCTAATGTTACAGTATTCCGAAACTTTGTCTAGCGCCAACCATAGCTTTGTGGGCTGAGGGTTGTTGTGTCATCGCACACCATTCAGCTAAAAATAGCTGCGTGATTGCGCTGAGGCCCAGGCGGAGTGTGTGTTTCAGCTTAACAGTTAAGCCATTACCCCCACAGGTAAGCAAGCTGGTCAGTTGTAGATAGTGGGCACCCTGATTGATCCATAAGTTTTTCTAGCCGCTTAAGTGCTAGAAAATGCTCTGACCACATCATACTTCCTATTGTTCTGCAAACCTAAAATCCAAAATTTAAAGTATAAAATTTACTGTGTTATAACGGGATTGCCGGCTCTTGCCTCTGCATAAAGGCGGGTTATCGGGAAAAAACACTCTAGTAACATAGTTTATGCAGTTTCTACAGCACTTTTTTAAAATTGAAGGCTGGCAGGCTCAAGTTAAAAACGCGCTTTTACGCTGGATAATTATAGGAACCGTTTTTTCTACGCTGTTTTCTCTGACAGGTTATTTGGGCGGCTTCCACAGATATTTAGAACTCACAAGCCATTTTAAACTGCAATACCTGGTTGTTGGGTGTATTGCCTTCATTTTTTTCTCGGTAACGCGTCGCAAATGGTTGAGTCTTGTTAGCCTCTTCTGCGTCGCGCTAAACCTTGCTGTTATCGTTCCTTGGTATATTCCTCAGCCAACAGATGCCACTGTTTCTGCCGGCACTCCGCTGAAGGTTTTGCTGGCAAATGTCTTAACTTCTAACCGGCAATACTCAAAAATTATCTCCCTCGTTGAGAAAAACTCACCTGATATTGCAGTTTTCTTAGAAGTGAATGAAGTTTGGTCAAAACAGCTAGAAGCGATTCAGGATATTTTGCCTTATTCTTTGGTTTATCCCAGAGAAGATAACTTTGGTATCGCCCTATACAGCAAAACAGCCCTTAACGATCCAGCTTATAAGTTTTTTGCAGATGAAGATGTGGTGAGTTTACTGGCAAATGTCAGTATTTCCGACCAAATCGTTTCCATCGTTTCCACACATCCACTACCTCCCAGTAATCAAGAATATTTTAACGGGCGAAACACACAGCTCGAAGAAATTAGTAAATATGTCCAGCAGCTCAAAAATCCACACTTAGTTGTTGGAGATTTGAATGCAACGATGTGGTCGCCCTATTATAAACAGTTTATCCAAAAATCCGGACTTCATAACACAAGGGCCGGCTTTGGCATTTTACCCACTTGGCCGGCTCAATCGCCTCTACTCTATATTCCTTTGGATCATTGTTTAGTTAGCTCAAAAATTAAGGTTAGAGAGACTAAAACGCTTGAAAATATTGGTTCAGATCATCTACCTTTGATTTGTGATCTGGCACTCCCAAGAAAAACCTGATTTTGTGTATTAGAGAAAAAATCGTCCAGTGTTCTTGCAACTCTCAGCAGATATTAAGAAGTTTTTTATAAAATGTTATTTGATAGAACAGAAAATTGATGAGTGCTGCAACAAAAATACCAGCCGATAAATTTTGTAAGCTAAACATTTTACCTATCATTTTTAGGAACCGGCTAGAAGCCGGCCCCACAAATTGATATTCTTTGCTTACCATGCCACCTGCACTCGCTCTTGAACAACCCGCCGGTAGACATCCTCAGTCTGTAACGCCAGCTTTGGCCAATTAAACCGGCGTTCTAAATCCTCGTAAGCATTATCAACCAGCCACTGGGCATAACCTGGGTTCTTCAAAACCTCTAGAATGCCCCAGGCTAAAGAATTATAATTGTTCACCCAAGTCACGATGCCGGTTTTGGTGTGCTGTACTACCTCTGGTAAACCGCCGGTATCTGAAACGACAACCGGCACCCGCGCCGCAAAACTTTCTAACGCCACAATGCCAAACGGTTCGTACAGACTTGGGAAAACCGCACAATTGGCAATTGCCTGGAATTTATGCAAATCGTCTTCAGGCATAAAGCCGGTGAAATAGCAATGATGCCAAATCCCAATATCCCAAGCGGCTTTCTTCAAATGGTCAGTCGGGCCACCGCCAATAATTACAAATTTAACATGACCCCCCATTTCCCAAATCACTTTGGGCGCGGCACTTAGCAGGACAGACACACCCTTTTCATAGCTCATCCGCCCCACATAGTAGACGATTTTCTCATCATCAGCAGCAAAGCGCCGGCGGAAGTTCCAAGCGTCAAACTGGTGCAAGCGCGGTTTCTTCTCTGGACGGATGCCATTGTAAATTACATCCACCTTGTCCCACGGACTGTTTAAAGCCCATGCCACCTCTCGCCGCATATAGTTGCTACAGACAATGACGCGCCACGAATTATAAACCAAGTCTTTTTCTTTGCCGCTAATATAGCGGTGTTCGTCGTTGTAGATGCCGTTATACCGGCCATATTCTGTGGCGTGGATCGTGGCAATCAGCGGCACCTTAAAATTGTGCTTCAGGGCAATTGCTGCATCTCCCACCAGCCAATCATGGGCATGGATTAAATCAAACGGGCCTTCTTCTAACATCAACTTGCCCCCATGATGGCCCATGCTTATATTCATGTTGCCAATCCACTGGAAAAAGTCGTGATTGTGGCCCACCGGCACCCGATGCACCCGAATTCCATCCACCACCTCATACATGGGTGCGTGACCGAACTCTACGGTGATCAAATGAACCTCATGTCCCAACTTCACCAGTTCCGGATATAACTCCGCTACATGGCGAGCAATTCCCCCCACAAGTCTGGGTGGAAATTCCCAACTCAATACAAGAATTTTCATCGTTTTAAATCTCAATCAAGGATTTGTAGAACTTTACATAAACTGATGAATGTTTATTACCTTAATATCCCCAGAATGGCATAAAAAAAATCGTTCCGCATAAACTTTTTTGAGGGGATGACAGGTTACAGGCTAGAGGAAGCAGAGATGAACGATGAGAGATGAGGGGGAGTGGTGCGTTTCTCCCACTTTCCCCCATCCCCCTAGGCAGGTTTCTGCAAGATCGGTTCAATTTCTTTGCGAAAAACTTGCCATGCTGCAACAGCAGCCGGCTCTGAAGCAACACCCTTTTGCATAAAAATGACCCCATCTTTAAAGTCAACAATGCCATATTCTCCGCTCCCTGTGACCTGCTCGATCACCGGCACCGTTTCCTGCAATTTTTGTCGGTCACTTTTAAAGGCGGTTTGGTACTGCTGTAACTGCCACAAGTCAGCAATCGCATAGTCTACTTTCTCAACTTCCCTAGCATCATTGCGTAGCTGTAAATCAGGGAAGCGAAGGATTTCTCGCCGGCTAGACAGATGGGGCACAATATAAGTGCTGGCAGAAACGCTGGCATCCGGTGGAATTTGTTTTAAAAATGAGCGAATGTAACCCACATGATGCCACTGCCTAGGCAGCGACACATACACCCAAGGCTGAATCGAATCTGGGATTAGGAAAGAAAACGTTCGATTCGGGTTGGAAGTTAAGCAAAACAGCAGAGAAAGGCCGATACAAATTGCCCAAAACCGACGAAACGAGGGCTTTTTAAACCATTCTGGATGGTGGTGCCACCAGAGAATTGCGCCGTAAAATAGCCCTGGCACAACTGCCATTGCATAGCGAATGTTAATCGCGATGGCAGACTCGCCGCGCTGCATGAAAATTTGCAACAAGGGAAATCCGGCAATTGCCCAAGAAGCCGGTGAAAGTGCCGGCACAAATGCCAAGGGCAACCATTGACCCAACAAGTATTTAATCGTGCCAAAAAATGGTGAGAATAATTCTGCAATCAAGCGCCACGGTTTACTGATAATAGCCCAAAGAATATCTAGCGTCGTGGCTTTGTCATTATCCACATATTGACCAAACCGTTCTATCATAAACCGGCGAGAAATATCCTGGGAAAATAAGGGCATGATTGCATTCGTGAGAATTACCATATAGGCAAAGCTGAGGGTGCATAAAGCTAAGCCAACGCGGGGAAATCGCTTGCTGACAATTGCATAAAAACCGACGCCAAATAAGATAACTCCGCTATCTTCCCTAACGGCTAAAATCAAAATTGCCAAAAGCCAAAATAGCCACCACCAGCGTTTTTCCATCGCCAGTAGTAGCCCAAAGACGAACAGGGGGATCTGGCAAAGGTCGTGGAAGTTTGATAAAGTTGGGCCAATTATGGCATTGGCTGCATAAAAGCTGACGGCGATCCGTGCTGCTAAGGCCGGCTCTAGATACTCTCTAGCGAGTAAATACAGCACCCCGCCGGCACAAGTGACTAATGTTACCTGCAATACAATCAGGGTGACTGGAGAGGGAAACAGGGCGTATAGAGGCAGCCACAGCAACAAAGCTGGGGTAAAATGCTGCCCTAGCCGGTGGTAAAAAACCTCTGGAACTTGGCCATCGTGAACGACGTTGGTCGATAGGGTAGAAGAGAGAGAACTTTGAAAAAAACGACCATGAATGCCGTTCCAAAAGACCTGGTTAAAAATGCCTTGGTCATAGGAGGCGTAGAAACTAAAGTGCCGGTGTAGTGTGAAGATTAGGCTGAGAACAAAAAACACAACCGCAACACTCACCACCAACCGCCAGGGATCTTTATGCAAGCGCAACAACATCACTCACTCACTTTGACATAATGTTAAGGCTCTCATGTTAAACTTACCGGCTCAAGATATCCCTGCTGTTTCACCTCCCCGTGAAGGGTTGCCGATAACTTTGACGCAATGACCATACCCAAGACAGATGCGTAATATGATGATTTATACACCCAAACAGGCTAATTTAGATATATAAAGAAAAAAGAAAGATATTTTCCTGGCCAAGGGTCGATTAGCCAGCCAATGAAAAATGTATAGCCTCTTTACCAGCGTCGCTCGAAAGGGATTGGATGTTAGCATCTTCTGAAAAGCCTACCAACTCTGATGCACCTTTACAGCTACTGCTGTTTGTAGATAAACGTCCGAACTCCCGGCACCATATCCGCCAAATTCGCCATTATCTGCAGGAAGTCAAGACAGATTACCCCTTTGAGCTGCAGATCGTCGATGTGGGAGAACACCCCTATTTAGCCGAACACTTTAAACTCATCGCCACGCCGGCGTTGATTAAAATCCATCCTGAACCCAGGCAGACGCTAGCCGGCACGAATTTGGTCGCCCAATTAGAGAATTGCTGGGCGCGGTGGCAGCGTTCTGTTGCCGATTACATGGTTCACTTAAAGTCTAAAGCCGAGTCAATCGAACCGGCCACTTCAGAAACCTGCATCAGTTCCGTGACTTATTCAGCGGAAATGATGCGGCTGTCGGACGAAATTTTTTGCTTGAAGCAAGAAAAGGAAGAACTGCTCGATCAACTACAGTTCAAAGACCGGCTAATTGCGATGCTAGCGCACGATCTTCGCAATCCCCTCACGGCAGCTTCGATTGCGCTAGAAACTTTAGAATCTAACTATGCGCCACAGAATGGAAGAAATTTTAGCTTAACGCCGGCCTTAACTGCTCAGTTAATTAAACACGCCCGCACTCAAACGCGTTTTATTAACCGAATGATCACCGATCTTTTGCAAGCGGCGAACGGTTCAAACGCTCAATTACACATTCACCCCAAACCGCTCAATCTTGGAACTCTCTGCGAAGATGCAATTGAACAATTTCAAGAGCGCTTAAGCCAAAAATCCCAGATTTTGAAAACAGATATTCCCAGCGATTTACCCAATGTTTATGCGGATCAAGAGCGGGTACGCCAAGTAATCGTTAATCTTTTGGATAATGCGATTAAATATACGCTTGAAGGCGGCATTATTCAAGTCTCTGTGCTTCACCGCACAACTCAAAAAGTTCAGGTGAGTATTTGTGATAATGGGTTGGGAATTCCTAAGGAAAATCAAAAGCACATTTTTGAAGATCATTTTCGCCTGAAACGCGATGAAAATCAAGATGGCTATGGAATTGGTCTTTCTTTATGTCAGCGGATCATTCGGGCGCATCACGGCCAAATTTGGGTAGATTCCGCTCCCGATCAAGGCAGTTGTTTTCATTTCACGCTGCCGGTTTATCGGAAATAAACATCAATTTTAAAGAATTTGAACTGTTTAATAGATTTGAAGTTACAAGTTAAAAATAAGGGAAAAATTCTGAAGACGTGAATTTTGATTTAGATTCCTAAATTCAAATTTACGAATTCAAAATTTTCTTCCCCTTGCTGTAATTTGTTAAAATTTAATCAATCAGTTTCAGCGTTCCCCGACGCACGCAGTAGAGTATCCGGGTAATAATTGCTTGATGGTCTTCACTAAGCGAATTACAGAACATCGCTTCTTGCAGGAGAAAGCAATCTTTACGAGTGATACTGCCTGTACTCAAGCTGCGAGCAAATAATTCTTCGAGCGTAACTGAACTAAAGCTGATTCTATATGTGCTTTCCAGCAAACCCTGAGATTTCATCGTTCTACGCAAACTCGATGCGTTAAATATGCTTGATTGCTTGGGCGTAGTAGGTGATGTATTCCATGAATGTTTGTGAAAAGATTTTGCTGTGCCGGTGACGAAAGTCATTGACAGATATAGAATAATCTAGTATATAAAGTCTCAATTTGCTACCTACACCCATCAAAACCTTCAGGGCAAGCGGACGACTTAAGTTAAGGTTGCCATTAAGCAGAGAAGCCGGCGCTGTAACCCTTAGCCGTGTGTGTGGGTCATTAGATTATTGGTCCTTGGCAACGAAGCGCCGATTTCTGCCCCCCCATGTTGATATATTTTTGTTGGCAAGACTATTCAGTAGTTAATCGCACAAATAATGTTTACCGCACGCTATCGTTCAATCCTGGCCGGCATTCTGGCAATTCTGACTGTGTTTGTGGTCAGCTGTAGCAGTCCGACAGCAACCAAGCCTCCCACCTACACCACGGCTCAAATTGAGCAAATTCACAAATACGTCCCAAAAATCACTGATTTGCGCGACCGTATGGGAGCACTCCCAAGCCTGCTCAAAAACCGCGACTGGGTAAATGTGCAGACGTTTATTCATGGGCCTTTGGGCAGCCTGCGTCAAGACATGGCCTACCTCAGCCAAAATCTCCTTCCCAAAGAACAGTCGGCAGCGCGTCAAGCAGCTAAAGACATTTTTGTTCATCTAGAGGCGCTTGATAAAGCCGCTCAAGAGAGCAACTATGAAGTAGCTGTGGAAAATTTTGGGGAAGCGATGAAGGATTTCAACGCCTTCTTGCAGGCAATTCCCCAAGTGTGATCGAGTTTAAAGTTTAAAGTTTGGAGTTTAGATTGAGCTTTTAAATCTAAACTCTAAACTTCTTTGTGAAATGAACTCACAACTGTAGAGCAAATCTTCCACATTTAAAGTTTGATCGCTTTAGTGCAGATAGATACAAGTAAACCGCCACTCTCCCACTCTCCTCCACTCGCCTGCTAGATTAAATTAATGAGTCATGTTGCAGTTATCGGGTGCGGTGTCGTTGGGGCGATGATCGCCTATGAACTTAGCCGGCTTGAGGGGTTAAAAATTACGGTACTCGACCGGCAACCCCCGGCTGAGGCGGCTACGGGCGCAGCCCTCGGTGTTTTAATGGGCGCGATTTCTCAGAAAGTGAAGGGCAGGGCGTGGCAAATGCGCCTTGCGAGTCTGCAGCGCTATGAAACGTTAATTCCAGAGTTAGAAAGGCTGACGGGTCGCCAAATTCCTTACAACCGGCAGGGCATTCTGATGCTATGTTTTGCGGATGAGGAGATGGCTAAGTGGCAAATATTGGCGGATATTCGCCGATCACAAGGCTTGGCGTTAAAAATTTTAGATAAAGCTGCGGTTAAGTCTAACTTTCCTCAACTTGGTTGCCAGCAGCTAGCCGGCGCAATTTATTCACCCCAAGACCGGCAAGTTGATCCGGTGGCGCTAACGCAAGCTTTGGTTGACGCTGCGAGGCGCAATGGTGTGATATTTAAGTTTGGCGTAGCGGCAGAAGAATTTAATCGGGCCACAAACCCTGATGCTCAGCAGGTTTGCCGGCACATTTACACAACAGCCGGATCGATGCCGGTGGACTGGGTTGTGCTGGCTGCTGGTTTGGGTTCCACCCAGCTAAGTTCAGCATTAAAGCAGCCGGTTGAGATTAAACCTGTGCTGGGGCAAGCCTTGCACCTGCGCTTACGGCATCCTCTAGGGCGTAGGGATTTGCAGCCGGTGATCACCGGCGATGATGTGCATATCGTGCCTTGTGGCGCAGGATCGCAAGCTGCGGGAGATTATTGGGTGGGGGCGACGGTTGAGTTTAGCGAAAATGGAAATGAGCCGGTGGCCGATGCCACACAGCTTGAGGCAGTTTTGCAGCAAGCGATCGCACTTTGCCCAGCTTTAGCCGAGGCTGCTGTGATTAGAAAGTGGTCGGGTTTGCGCCCACGCCCAGAAGGACGCCCCGCGCCGGTGATCGGTCATTTAACCGGCTATTCTAATGTTTTACTCGCCACCGGCCACTATCGCAACGGTATTTTACTCGCGCCGGCAACTGCACAAGCTATCTGTCAACTGATTGCCCCCAACCCTGCCTAGCCGGCCAATACCTCCTTTGCGGGCAAGATTTTTGGCGTATTTTTAAATACATTTGCCCCCACTTTTATTTGTAGCTGAGGGCCAGAACGCGCCAAGCGCAAAAGCATTCCATCCACAACCGGCGCTTGGGTGATAAGATTTTCATCCGAATAAGTTCCATTCCCGCCTAAATTTAGAATCTTCCATTTGCAACCTCTGCGCTGCAATTCAACGTGGTAGCGGGAAACCACAGCGCTATGAATAATCACATGATTATCAGACGATCGCCCGATACGAATCACTGATTCGTCTTCAAAAGTCCAACTTTGAGTCGGTAGATTAGGAATTCGATGCACCAAGATCAGAGTAATCACGATCCACCCCGGATAATTAAGTGAGTATACTCATCAAGTGGCGACGAAATTATCAAATCAAATGTTTCGCAAAATTTGTTAATTTTAGTATCAATAGCTGTTAAATATTTTCGATTTTTTTCCGTAGAAATGCGGATATTTAAATTCCATACTTTCTATATTTTTTGGGGAAATACTGAAAAATTGATGGGAGTCGTAGCTACATCTGCAAACCTTTGTTGTATATTACGAAATGTTAATACCTTCAAGAAATAGTTATTTCCTCATCTTATGAGTATGTCTGCCAAGCCTTTCGGTAAACCGCGTCCCCTATGGCGAGTTGTTTTCCTCTCTGGATTTAGCCTGCTGCTGTACTATGGCTGGTACAAGTGGATTATTCAAGAAGAGTTGCGCCGGTATAACGGTTACGGTTGGTCTGGTACAAAATGTTTATTGCCGTTTGTATTAGGTGTTACAGTTCCTCAATTGCTGCGAATTTTTGATCCTGATGTTCCGGGATGGTTCGGATGGTTTTCTTTACTGGGAATAGTCTGGATTTATATTGTGCAATTTAAGCTTTATAACACAGTGAATCAACTGTATCGGCAAGCAGGAATGAAAGAACCGCTTGTCGTTTGGTGGATGTTTATCCCTGGATTAAATTTAATTGTTGGATTACGACAAATTCACTTTTTAAGTGAGTTTTGGGCAAAAGAACAAGGGCTGACAGTCAAAGATTCAATCGCAGAAACTTTACCTTTTCTGTCAGCCAATGTTTAGCAAGTAAGTTGGAGAATTCCTGCCTTACTAAAGAAAATTAGTTAACAGCGATATCGAGTGTTCGCACTAAAAAAGCCCACTTGTCGGCAAGTTCTTCAATAATTTTAGCAGTGGGTTTACCGGCACCGTGTCCAGCTTTGGTTTCAATGCGAATTAACACCGGCTTTTCGCTTTGATGCGCTTCTTGTAAGGCAGCGGCAAACTTGAAACTGTGTGCCGGTACGACGCGATCATCATGATCTGCTGTAATAATTAGGGTTGCTGGGTAAGCCGTTTCAGGCTTAAGATTGTGGAGCGGTGAATATTGATGCAGCACTTGAAATTCTTCCGGGTTTTCTGGGGAACCATATTCAGAACACCAAGCCCAACCGATGGTAAATTTATGGAAGCGGAGCATATCCATCACCCCGACTGCCGGCAATGCAGCACCAAATAAATCGGGGCGCTGAGTCATGCAAGCACCCACTAATAATCCCCCATTACTGCCGCCACCAATTGCAAGTTTTTCTGGGCGAGTGTACTTGTTATCAATCAGCCATTCTGCTGCCGTAATGAAATCATCGAAAACATTTTGTTTGTTTAATTTCATGCCGGCTTGATGCCAATCTTCGCCATATTCCCCGCCGCCGCGCAGATTAGGAATTGCCAAAACTCCGCCGAGTTCTAACCACACCACTTGTCCGACTGAAAAGCTAGGTGTCAGCGATATATTAAAGCCACCGTAGCCATAGAGATAGGTGGGATTATTCCCGTCTAGTTTTATTCCCTTTCTGTGGGTAATAAACATCGGCACTTGGGTGCCATCTTTGCTGCTATAGAAAACCTGTTTGGTTTCGTAATCATCGGGATTGAAATCAACGTTTGGCTGACGGAAAAGGGTACTTTTCCCGCTGATCATGTCGTAACGGTAAATCGTTGCCGGCGTTGTGAAGCTAGTGAAGCTATAGAAGGTTTCTGTGTCGTAGCGCTTGCCGTCAAAGCCGCCGGCTGAACCAATTCCGGGTAATTCAACTTCGCGCACAAACGCGCCGTCTAAGTTAAAGATTTTAACGACAGTTTGGGCGTCTTTTAAATAATCAGCGACAAACTGATTATTAAGCAAACCAACCCCTTCCAGAACATCATCAGATTGAGGAATAATTTCTTGCCAGTTTTCCTTCGCCGGCTTGTTGATATCAATGGCAATTACTCGTCCACGAGACGCATCTAAATCTGTGCGAAACCAGAAAAGTGAGCCATCGTTATCCATCATGTTATAACTGGCTTCAAACTCGCTGATCAGTTCGATGATTTGAGCATCTGGATTGGTTAAATCTTTGTAGAAAACCAGATTTTTGGGATCTGTTCCCCGCCAAACAGAAATGACTAGATATTTGCCATCTTCGGTAACACCGCCGGCAAACCCCCATTCTTTTTCGTCGGGACGCTCATAAATTAACACGTCTTCAGTTTGAGAAGTGCCGAGCCGGTGATAGAATAGTTTTTGGTAATAATTGACATCTTCTAATTGGGTCTTTTCGTTCGGCTCATCATACCGGCTGTAAAAAAAGCCTTGAGCATCATGAGTCCAAGAAGCGCCAGAGAATTTAATCCATTTCAAATGATCGGAAAGATCGTTGCCGGTTTCAATCTCCCGCACTTTCCACTCTTGCCAATCCGATCCAGAAGAAGATAAACCATACGCTAAAAATTGCCCATCTTCACTGATAGATAAACCCGAAAGCGCAACGGTGCCATCTTCAGAAAGTTTATTCGGATCTAACAATAATCTCGGTTCGCCATCAAGAGATGTTAAAGTGTACAGCACACTTTGGTTTTGCAATCCATCATTTTTAAAATAAAAATATCGATTGTTTTTTTTGAAAGGAATGCTGTATTTTTCGTAATCCCAAAGTTGGGTAAGGCGTTGTTTGATTTTTTCTCGTGCGGGAATTTGCTCAAGGTAGCCAAATGTAACTTGATTTTGTGCATCAACCCAAGTTTTTGTTTCTTCTGAATCGGGATCTTCTAGCCATCTGTAAAAGTCGGCAACCGGCGTTCCGTGATAATCATCAATTTGATCGGCTTTGCGGGTTTTTGGATATTCTAGAGCTTGATTGGAATCTGACATGGTGAGGAATTTTAATCAACACTGTCCAGTTTAGCGTTAGAAAGACATGGCAATTGATGATGACCGGATGGCAGAATAGAAACAACCCCCACAGCCTTTCGCCTCTGCCATGCCTTATTGCCTCAATCCCTCGTGTCAGAAACCACAAAACCCAGATGGCACAAAATTCTGTGTTAATTGCGGCACAAAATTGGTGCCATTGCTCAGAGGGAGATACAGCATAATTTCTGCACTGGGTCAAGGGGGTTTTGGCAAAACTTATTTAGCAGAAGACGAAGACCGGCGCAAAGCGATTTGTGTGGTTAAACAGTTTTCACCCTCGCCGGCAATTCAAACCTCTGCGCCGGCACTGCAAAAGGCAATTGAACTGTTTCATCAAGAAGCCGAACGATTGTTGCACTTAGAAGATCATCCCCAAATTCCGACGTTATTTGCCTATTTTGAGCAGGATACTTATCTATATTTGGTGCAGCAGTTCATCAAAGGGCAAACTTTAATTGAAGAACTGGAACAGCAAGGAACATTCAGCGAAGCAAAAATTAGAGAATTATTAAATGATTTGTTACCGATTCTTCAGTATGTACACAATCGGCCAGTCATTCACCGAGATATTAAACCCGAAAATATCATTCGCCGTCAAAGTGATGGCAAATTAATCTTAATTGACTTTGGAGTGGCTAAACAAATGTCTGGCACTTCATTAAGTCAACAGGGAACACTGTTAGGAACTCCCGGCTATGCGCCAATAGAACAAGCAATGCGAGGGGTGGCGTATCCGGCGAGTGATTTGTACAGTTTAGCGGTAACTTGCATTCGGTTAATGACCGGCATTTTCCCAGATTTAGACGGCTCAGATGAGCTTTACGATCCTTTAGAAGCTTGTTGGTTATGGCGAGAAAAACTCCCACGTGGTACAACTGTTAGCGCTGGATTAGGAGAAGTTTTAGATAAGCTGCTCCAAGATTATGTTAAAGATCGCTATCAATCAGCAACCGAAGTGTTAGAAGCTTTGAATGCTCAGCCGGTTGCTCCCAGAAATCTTACAATTCCACCAACCTCAACCGCCACTACATTTGTCCAAGGTGGTAGAGGGAAAGTCAATTTACAATCTTTTAACTTTGAAGTGGTGACAGTGGATGCGTGGGGAAATCCAATTAACCTACAGCGCCACCATGCCGAATACTTTGCCGAAAGTCTAGGAGGCGGGGTAATTTTGGAAATGGTTTCTATTCCGGGGGGGGCTTTCTGGATGGGTTCACCCACTATTGAAAAAGAGCGTGACTCCAGCGAAAGTCCGCAGCACAAAGTAAATATAGCGCCCTTTTTTATGGGAAAATATGCCGTCACTCAGGCGCAATGGAAAGCGGTTGCGTCTTTACCTAAAGTTAAACAATATTTGAGTCCAGAACCCTCCCATTTTAAAGGAGCAGACGCGCCGGTTGAATACGTCACCTGGCACGATGCTGTAGAGTTTTGTGCGCGACTTACTAAAAAAACAGGGCGATTTTATCGCTTACCCAGCGAAGCTGAATGGGAATATGCCTGTCGCGGGAGAACAATTACACCCTTTCACTTTGGCGAGACAATTACCCCAGATTTAGCCAATTATGACGGGAATCATACCTATGCTTCTGGGCCAGAAGGTAAGTCTCGCCACATAACAACGTTGGTGGAGACTTTTCCACCCAATGCCTTTGGACTTTATGATATGCACGGGAATGTTGGGGAATGGTGCGCCGATCCTGGGCATGAAAACTATGTTGGTGCGCCGGTTGATGGCAGTGTGTGGGATGCCGGTGGAAACAAACAATACCGGATGCTGCGTGGTGGTGCTTTGACTGAGTCCCCTGGGAATTGTCGCAGTGCGAGTCGCGCTAGGGAGGAGCCTAATAGCAGTTGGAAGAATTGCGGTTTTCGCGTAGCTGTTTCTTTGGCGTAGTTTCCCGAATCATTGTGCCGTTTTCTCTAGGTAGAAATGTAGCGCTATGCAAACAAAATTTACTGAAGCCGGCTAATTGTTTCTGAGGCTTTTAAATACTTTATTGGAAATTAGCCGACCTTTTTTGAAGAACTATATATGGCCGCACTTTTTCTATTATGTTTATCTTAGCACAAATTTCAAATTTTCTATATTTTTTTCAAAAATTTTTATGCCAATATCCTCTACAAATAAATTGGGATATCCTGCGTATGTCTGCGGCACCCTGCGCTATCATCTGCGTTCATCTGCGTTTATCTGCGGTTAAAAATTCCTCAAACCTCTTCCATATCTCCATGCAAATCTTCCATATTTTGGTTCTGAAACCGGCGAGAAGACCGACGATATTTCTTACTTTCTAACTTCGGTTCATACTGCTGCTCACCGGCACGCTTACTCTTCATCTTCATATTAGATTCAGCATCCGCCTGCTGCTGCAAACTCTCATGCAGTGTAACCGCCTCTGCCAGAAACTCTAAATAATGCTCGTAACGCTCCCAATTGCCCCGCACCGCACAATTCGGCTCATCTGCGTGTAGGCAATCATTAAACTGACACCTTCCCTCAGCTAACCGCTGCTGCACCTCTGGGAAATACAGGGCTAAATCTTCCGGTTCGCAATCCAAATCGGGTTGATTAAATCCGGGAGTATCTGCTAACAAACCACCCGCCGGCAGCTTAAACAATTCAACGTGTCGCGTCGTATGCCGGCCTCGATTAAGTTTTCCCGAAACTTCTCCCACTCGCAGGTTAATATCGGGAATCAAATAGTTAATTAAACTCGATTTTCCCACCCCAGAAGGGCCAGAAACAATCGTAATCTTCTCATTAAGCTGTGTGTACAATTCATCTAAAGCAATGCCGGCTTCAACGCTGATACACACCGGCTCATATCCCCAGCCGGCTAAGCGTTCTTTCCACTGCTGCAACTGCTCTGGAGAAATTAAATCGCTCTTATTCAAACAAAGACAAATCTTCAAGCCGGTGGTTTCAGCTTTCACTAAAAACCGGCTTAATTGATGGGTATCAAGCGGCGGTTCTTCTAGGGCAAAAACTAGCAAAATTTGATTCGCATTCGCCACCGGAGGCCGATCCAGTTCACTTTCACGGGGTAAAACTTGAGAGATCGCCCCCCGTCCGCCGGCCCAGTCCGGTTCCTCCACCACGACCCGATCTCCCACCATCACCTGCTGGCCAAGTTTCTTCAAGCGGGCGCGGCGGGTGCAGAGGAGATTGGGGGAGGGGGGGATTGTATTCCCGTTTTCTGGTGCCGGCAAATCAAGCTGAACTTGGTAGTAATTTGCCTGAACTGCGACGACGGTGCCGGTGAGCAGAACGTCCGCCCCGTTTGGGCTACTATCTGGTGCCGGTGAACTCATGCAGACGTTACGGGACGGCGCACTTTCACTGCAAAAAAGCCGGTGCGCTCCTCAATTTGCTCAATTTTATAGCCTTCCATCGCTAAGCTGTCGGGAACTTGCTCTATCGGTTCACCGGCATCAAGCCACACTTCTAGCAGTTCACCGGCTGCCATTTTCTCCAAGCGGAGTTTGGTGCGAACAAAATTGAGCGGGCAAGGGGTGCCCCGCAAATCCATCTCAGCATCGGGTTGTGAGCCGGTTGGATGGTTCATCACTTGTTGAACAGCCCTCCCAAGAAGCCCTGGCCCCCTTTACCAACGTTCAGCCCTTTCGTTTTGGCTAAATTCTCCAACACGGTGCGCTCATCGGCACCCAAGCGCGTGGGAATTTCAATCAACACGGTAATCAAATGATCCCCGCGACTGACCGGGTTGCCCAGCCTCGGCACGCCCTTATTTTCTAAGGTTAAGACGGTACTCGGTTGCGTTCCAGGGGGAATCACCAATTCTGCCGGCCCATCAACGGTATTAACCTCTAGCCGGCACCCCAAAATCGCTTGCAAGTAGCTAATCTTAATGTCCGAGAGGATGTTAATGCCTTCACGATGAAATTCGGCATCTTCATTAACAAACAAGTAAACGTACAGATCCCCCGGCGTGCCGTTGCGTTGACCGGCATCTCCTTCGCCGGAAACCCGCAAACGCGTTCCACTGTCAACGCCGGCGGGAACGGTAATTTTCAGCTTCTTCGTTTCTTGTTTTTGACCCTTGCCGGTGCAAGATTCGCATTTATCTTCAATCACCTGGGCCGTGCCGTTACAAGTCGGGCAGACAGAAACTTGCGTGAAGCTGCCAAAGGGAGTGCGAGTGGCACGTCTCACCTGACCGGAACCCGTACAAGTCGGGCAGGTACGGGGGCGAGTTCCTGGCTTCGCGCCGGTGCCGCTGCAAACCTCACAGCTTTCCAGATGGCTGATGCGGATTTCCTTTTCCCCACCAAAGACGGCTTCCCGGAAGTCTAACCGCAGATCCAGGCGCAAATCGTCGCCTCGGACTGGCCCACCCCGCCGACGAGCCTGCTGGCCCGCCCCTGCGCCGGCGAAGCCACTGAAGAAGCTTTCAAAGATATCTGCAAAGCCTTCACTAAAGTCGCTGTAGCCGGCCCCGCCGGCTCCGGAAACTCCCTGCTCACCAAAGCGGTCATAGCGACCCCGCATTTCTGGTTCCGAGAGGACTTCGTAGGCGCGATTGATTTCTTTAAAGCGCTCTTCAGCCCCTTCTTCTTTGTTAACGTCCGGGTGATACTTCCGAGCTAAACGCCGGTAAGCGCGTTTAATTTCCTCTTTGTCCGCATCGCGGGAGACACCAAGAATTTCATAGTAGTCGCCGGCCATAGAGCGCTGTAGGTAGGTATAAAAAACAAAAAGTACGCAAATCTTAGGACTTTGGGTTGGATCGCTTTCCAGCTTGCTAATTAGCCGTCACAGCAACAGTCCCGTCCTACCTGTAGTATAGGAGCAACTGCGATCCAGCGCTGCTATTTAACGATTGTGAGCGGTTTATTTTCCAGGCTTTGGTGCTGCTGCCGCGCTATCGAAATCGCCGGCAGAACTGGCAGATCCTTGATAGACAGCAGTTCCGATAGAGAACAAGGTCTGCTGAAATGCCTCAATTTGCTGCTTCATTTCATCCAAGTCAATGGACTCATCTGCGATGATGGCCCGGAACTCGTCTGCTTTTTGGCTGAGTTCGGCTTTGAGGTCATCATCAAGAATGTTGCCGTGATCTTGGAGCGTCGCTTCATAATTATAGAATAAGCTATCGGCTTGATTTTTCAGTTCAGCCAGCAGCTTGCGTCGCCTGTCTTCTTCGGCATACAGTTCGGCTTCTTGCCGCATCCGCTCCACTTCGCTTTCTGTCAGGCCGCCAGTATTCGTAATTTGAATACTTTGCTCGCGCCCGGTGCCTTTGTCTTGTGCAGAGACTTCGAGAATGCCGTTGGCATCGATATCATAAGACACTTCAATTTGAGGCACACCGCGCGGCGCTGGGGGAATGCCGGTGAGCAAAAACTTGCCCAGGCTTTTGTTATCCTTTGCCATCGCCCGTTCGCCCTGCAGGACGTGAATTTCCACTGAGCGCTGTCCATCAGTTGCCGTCGAGAACATCTGGGACTTACTGGTGGGAATTGTAGTATTGCGATCAATAATTTTGGTGAAAACTTCTCCTAAGGTTTCAATACCCAAAGAGAGGGGGGTTACATCCAGCAGCAGCAAGTCTTGCACTTCCCCGCCCAAGACGCCCCCTTGAATAGCCGCACCAAGGGCAACGGCTTCATCTGGGTTCACTGAGCGATCCGGTGTTTTGCCACCAAAATATTTGCTGATGGCTGTTTGCACTGCCGGTATGCGAGTAGAACCCCCCACCAAAATAATCCGGTCGATGTCGTCCGGTGATAGGGCGCAGTCTTTAAGTGCCTGACTCACCGGCTCGATTGTACTATCTACCAAATGTTTTACCAGCTCTTCAAACTGGGAGCGGCTCAGCTCCATTTCCAGATGTTTTGGGCCGGTTTCATCTGCTGTAATGAACGGCAGGTTTATGGTGGTGGTGGCCATATTGGACAATTCTATCTTGGCCTTTTCCGCTGCT
This sequence comes from Microcoleus sp. FACHB-68, assembly GCF_014695715.1. NCBI lineage: Bacteria > Bacillati > Cyanobacteriota > Cyanophyceae > Oscillatoriales > Microcoleaceae > Microcoleus > Microcoleus sp. FACHB-68. Next base: position 191,034 of record NZ_JACJOT010000016.1, on the reverse strand, counting down.
TCCCGGATGCGCTGAAGGGCCATTTTGTCTGCCGAAATGTCCGTGCCTTCTTGGGCTTCAAATTGCTCAACAATCCAGCGAGACAGACAGGTATCAAAGTCATCGCCCCCTAGGTGGTTGTTGCCGGCGGTGGCTTTCACTTCAAACACCCCATCGCCTAGCTGCAAGACGGATACATCAAAGGTGCCACCGCCCAAGTCAAACACTAAGACGGTCTGCTCTTGGTCTTGCTTGTCCAACCCGTAAGATAAAGCGGCTGCTGTCGGTTCATTGATGATCCGCAGCACTTCTAAACCGGCAATCGTGCCGGCGTCTTTAGTAGCTTGCCGTTGGGCGTCTGTAAAGTAGGCCGGCACTGTGATTACTGCTTGATGCACAGGTTCGCCCAGATAAGTTTCCGCATCCTGCTTTAGTTTTTGCAGGATCATTGCCGAAATTTCCTGAGGGGTGTAGTTGCGCTTGCGAATTTGGACATCAACCGTTTCGTCCCTGCCCTTGACGCAATTGTAGGGAACCCGCGACCGTTCTTCTTCCGTGTCTTCCCAGCGCCGGCCAATAAATCGTTTGATGCTGAATACTGTATTTTCAGCATTAGTCACCGCCTGCCGCTTCGCCAGTTGACCGACTAGGCGCTCATCACCCTTGCCAAACCCCACCATACTCGGAGTTGTGCGTCCCCCCTCCGAGTTGGAAATAACGATAGGTTGGCCACCCTCTAAAACAGCGACACAACTGTTGGTTGTGCCTAAGTCAATACCAATGACTTTTCCCATAGAATTTGGACAAAATGTGAGTGTCGGTGAAATCCGTTTTTTGGCAGTATTCCGCAATTTTGCAGAAATCCCATCACCTTGAGGCTAAATCTTTACAAATTTGCAGCCTCTCAGAGTAGCCTCCGTCAGCTTTCTGTCGATTCCTCCGGCCTGGTTTCTTCAGACTGCGCTCCTGGCTCTGGAGCGGCGGCCACCTTGACCATAGCATGACGCAAGACGCGCTCACCTAGGAGATACCCACGCATCAACTCTTCCATCACTGTTCCTTCTGGAAACTGGTCGGTTGACTCGCGCATCACTGCTTCATGGAGATTGGGGTCAAATTCTTGGCCTTCCGGACGCATGGGGGCCACCCCAGTCCGTTTTAAGCAGTCTACCATCTGCTTGTATACGCTTTGGTAGCTTTTGTGTATATTCATTTCCGAGTCGGTTTGCGGCTTAATTTGCGAACGCGCCCGCTCGAAATTATCTACAACCGGCAGCAGTTCCTTGAGTGTGGAACACTTGATTTGAACCTCTAAGTCTTCTTTTTCTTTCTGAGTGCGCTTGCGAAAATTGTCAAAATCTGCTGCAAGCCGTGCGTAAACACTTCTCAATTCTTCCTGCTGGGATTTCAGCGACTCATTTTCTTGCAACAAGCTTTGCAGGAAGGCGGGATCTATACCCCCTGATGCCTCATCTTCTTGGCCTGTCGAATCATCAGCAGGCCCATCCGTTTCTGCATAGGCTTGTGCGTACACTTCCAGGTCTGGCGACCCAGAGGCATCTTCCTGAGAGGAATTTGCACTTCCTTGAGCTGCGGTTGTTTCGCCGGCCATTGACTCTGAACCCTCTACAATGTCATTTGTTGGGCTTTGGGTGTTCTCTAGCTGCTTTTCTTCGTCCATCATTGTCCACTAACCCCACTCAAAAAATTGCCAACTTAGCTACAGACTTTATGCCTATATATAAGCAAAATCTCCTTATTGACTCACTGTAGCCAAAGGTTAAGCTTATCTGGTTCCAGGCATTTTTACGCGATGTGTCCTTCAACATTTTGACATTCTCCTACTGGCAATGGCAAAACCTGACAGAGAGGTTAAGCCATGCCATCGGTGTTCCATGAAGTCAACAGCCGGTTTCAAAAACGCTTTCGGTCAAAACCTTAAGTACAGAAGCCGCTCTTTACCCTACCCAAAGACGGGCGCTCTACTCAAAGGTGTTTAACGCGGTTACACTAAGGTTGAGGTCACTCATTCTCCCTAACCTTCTGTATCAAGACTGGTGACGAGCCGACTCGACGTTAAAATTGCGAGTGAACTTAGACATTGCAGCGTTTGCTGCCTCAATTAACAACTTGCCCGACGAACTGACAGGCAACCCTAGTAATTATGCTGGTGCCAGTGCTGTTTTCACTGCCCTCAATTAACGAGTCGGTGAGCTTCAGGTATCCAGTACAGTCGTGATATCTAAACCAAAAATATATTACAGCCAATCCGCCCAATCGGTTAATAACAGCTATTATTTGGGAACAATAAGTGCATCTTCTATACACCAGCAACGACCCAGCCCATCAGGCTCATGGCCCGCCGGTTCAACTGATCGGCTTCCCAAACAAGAGATGACCTTGACGAGAAGCCTTTCGCCGCACAAAATCGGTAGCCTTGACCCGCATAACCCCAAGGGGAAGCATTAAGCGCCAGGTATTTTCCCGTAAGGGTGCCCCGCTTGCCTCGGACGTTGAAAATGAAAACTTCAACAAAAGTGTTGCGGTCGGCTGACATAGATTCAGACAAAGCGGGTGTCATCTTTATAAATTCTGCTTGCAGACTTTTGCAAATCCAAGGGAAAGGAGTTCTGATTCATCAGCCATGACTAACACTTCATCGCAGCGGCGTGCGCTCATTACTGTCCAGAGTAATTTTTCTCCCTTCGGGAATAAACTGATTCAGGCCGGCTTCGCAGACACAGCACAGTTGCAGCAAGCCATGAAGCAGAGCCGCGAAGAGGGTAAGCCCCTAATCTCGGCACTCGAAGCAATCACCGGCAAGCAACTGCCGCCAGAATTACTGCGCCAGTATAAAAAACTACAGCTATTTGAACTCAAAATTCTCTACGGCGTTGAAGCGTTCGATCCAGAACTTACTCAGATAGCCAGCGAACAAATCGGTTCCCTGATTGAAACCCTGATTTCCAAAGACACCTGCCGTCGCCATCGGTTAATCCCACTACAACAACATGAAACTGAGCCACCCTCAGTCTTGGTGGCAATGGTCGATCCAGACAATTTAAACGCTCTGGACGATCTCAACCGAATTCTGCAACCCCAAAGATTGGGGCTGCAAAAAAGGGTAATTACCGCAGAAGACTACGAGCAGCTCATCTCTCAGTATTTAGATGAGCAGATGAAGCAGCAAGCGGCTCAGCAAGCAAAAGCCCAAGTGCTCGATCTGAACTTCCAACCAGATGCCTTCGAGGGCGATGGAGAGATAGAAGATGCAGCCGTTGACGAGGATATGAACCTCGACGCGGCTTTAGGAGACGCAGAATCCGGGCCGGTGATTGCCATCGTTAATAAAATTTTGGCCAAGGCACTCACCGATGGGGCGTCTGACATCCACGTTGAACCCCAAGAAGAGTATCTTCAGGTTCGGATGCGGAAGGATGGGGTGCTGCATGAGCCGTTTCCGCGCTTACCAAAAAAGGTGATTCCTGCGATTACCTCTCGTTTCAAAATCATCGCCCAAATGGATATCGCCGAAAGACGGGTGGCTCAGGATGGCCGTATCCGCCGGGTGTTTCAGGGACGCACAGTGGACTTTCGGGTGAATTGTTTGCCCAGCCGGTATGGCGAAAAGATCGTGTTGCGGATCTTGGATAACTCGTCCACCCAGCTGGGTTTGGATAAATTAATCAGCGATCCAGAAACGCTTGCTCAAGTTAGAGAAGTGGCTGCTCGGCCTTTCGGGCTGATTTTGGTGACAGGGCCAACCGGCTCTGGTAAATCAACTTCTCTGTACTCAGTCCTCTCAGAACGGAACGATCCGGGGATTAATATCAGTACCGCAGAAGATCCGATTGAATATGCCTTGCCTGGAATCACCCAGGTGCAGGTCATTCGAGCCAAGGGTCTGGACTTTTCTAATATCCTGCGGGCGTTTTTACGGCAAGACCCCGACGTGATTCTGGTGGGGGAAACGCGGGACAAAGAAACGGCTAAAACGGCCATTGAAGCGGCGTTAACCGGCCACTTAGTGCTGACAACGCTGCACACTAACGACGCGGCTGGGGCAATTGCGCGTTTAGACGAAATGGGCGTTGAGCCATTCATGGTGTCCGGTGCCTTGCTAGGTGTGCTGGCCCAACGTTTGATGCGACGGGTTTGCAGCCAGTGCCGGCTTGAATATAAACCGACCCCAGAAGAACTGGGTCGGTATGCTTTATCGGCTTCTCAGGAAGTCAACGTTACCTTCTTTAAAGCCAATACCATCGCGCCGGCAGAACGGAAAGCCGCAAGCGATCGCGGAGAACTGTGCCCCAAATGCGCCGGCGTTGGTTACAAGGGACGGGTGGGTGTTTATGAGTTCCTGAAGACAACTGAACGGCTAGCCGGTTTAATCTCTCAAGGCGCTCCAACTGAGCGAATCAAAGAAGCGGCAATAGAAGAGGGAATGAAGACTTTGCTAGCTTACAGCTTACAGCTCGTGCGCGAGGGCCATACAACCTTTGAAGAGGTGGAGCGGGTAACATTCACGGACACCGGCCTAGAAGCAGAACTGAAAGCCAAACGCAAACAGGGACTCACCTGTAAAACCTGCATTGCTGAATTACAGCCAGAAATGCTGGATTGCCCCTACTGCATGACCCCGCGATTTCAAGACTAAGGATTGAGCGGAACTAGGGATGAGGGGTTAGATTTGCCCTACTGATTCCCTAGTTTCCGACTTTCTCTAAAGAACGAAAAGGTTTAATGTCACTGAACCTTCGCCAAATTTACCAACAACAACTGAACACAATTTGGAGACGCATCTATGGCAGAGTACATGATTGAAGACGTGATGGAGTCCCTTGTAGAACAAGGCGGCTCAGATATGCACATCCAAGCCGGTGCACCCATCTACTTCCGCGTCAGCGGCAAACTAGGCCCCCAACCGCAATTTGGAGAAAGTCTGGATTCTCAGGAATGTCAAAAGCTAATCTTCAGTATGCTCAATAACAATCAACGTAAAGATTTGGAGCAGAACTGGGAATTAGATTGCGCCTATGGGGTCAAGGGTTTGTGCCGGTTCCGGGTTAATGTCTACCGAGAACGCGGTTGCTGGGCCGCTTGTTTGCGGGCACTGTCTTCTAAAATTCCCAACTTTGAGAAGTTGGGGGTGCCAGAAATTATGCGGGAAATGGCTGAAAGGCCCAGAGGAATGGTGCTGGTAACCGGCCAGACAGGTTCCGGGAAGACGACAACCTTAGCTGCAATCTTGGATTTAATCAATCGAACCCGTGCAGAACACGTTCTGACGGTGGAGGACCCGATTGAATATGTCTACCCGAATATCAAGAGTTTATTTCACCAGCGCCAAAAGGGTGAAGATACCAAGAGCTTTGGTAATGCCCTGAAGGCAGCATTGCGGGAAGACCCTGATATTATTCTGGTTGGAGAAATGCGGGACTTAGAAACGATTGGTCTAGCAATTTCCGCTGCAGAAACCGGCCACTTAGTTTTCGGAACCCTACACACGAACTCTGCGGCGGGAACAGTTGACCGGCTGCTGGATGTATTCCCCCCCATTCAACAACCCCAGATTCGGGCACAGATGTCTATTTCCTTGGTGGGGATTTGCAGCCAAAACCTTGTGCCGACAATTGGTGGGGGTCGGGTAGCCGCCCAGGAAATCATGGTCAATACGCCGGCTATTGCTAACTTAATCCGAGAAGGGAAAAGCGCTCAAATTTACTCGGCTATCCAAACCGGCGCTAAAGTCGGGATGCAGACGATGGAAATGTGTTTGGCCAGAATCTTCCAAGAGGGCAAAGTCACTTGGGAAGCTGCGATGGCCAAGTCTTCTAAACCTGATGAACTAGCACGCTTGATTGGGCCGGCACCCAAAGGGGCAGGGACACCCGCTAAAGCAGCTCATTAACTCTGTGCCTCAGTACGGTTGAATGCTGTTAAAGAAGTGGCGATGAGCGGCCAGTTATAAAAGCGGGCCGGCAAATATTTAATTTCTTTGTTTTTGGTCTTTGAATGGATGGAATTTTGCTCATTTCATCCATTCAAATTGACTTCCTAGTGTCTTTTTCAGGAGTTTAATCATGCCTAGTGATGTTGCCGCTGCTCAGGGTTTTAAAAAGAAAGCGACTAAAGCCAAAGGCTTTGACTTTAAGCAATTAGAAGAGAAGCTCAATTTCGCAATGGCCTCTGTCACGGTCAAGGACAAGGCTATTTTTTCGCGTCAATTGGCTGTTTTGATTAATGCCGGTGTGCCATTGGTCAAAGGGATCGGCGTATTGCGCGAGCAATGTGATAATGCCAAGATGAAAAAAGCGCTGTCAGTCATTGATGGAGATGTGCAAGAGGGTGTGGCGCTTGCCGAGGCTATGCGGAAACATGATTACTGCTTTGATAATCTCTTCGTTGCGATGGTACAGGCAGGAGAACTCGGTGGTGTTCTTGATGAAGTGCTGAACCGGGTTGCCAAGCTGCTAGAAGATTCCGCTCGATTGCAGAACCACATCAAATCGGCAAGCGCTTATCCAAAGGCCGTGGGAACGATTGCTATCCTTGTGTTTTTCGGGATGACGACATTTCTGTTGCCCACCTTTGCTAAGATTTTCGTAGAACTTGGGACACCATTGCCGGCCTTGACCGTATTTATGCTGGCGTGCAGCGAATTTTTCCGAACTCCCATAAAATTAGGCTCACTCATCGCTACGATCTTTGCGATCACAACGGCCTACAAGATGTACTACAAAACGCCGTTCGGTAAGCTGCAAATTGACGGCATCATGCTGAAGTTGCCTTTGTTTGGAGATTTGATCAAAAAAACGGCTGTGGCTCGTTTCTGCCGCACGTTCGGGATGCTGACCCGCTCTGGGGTGCCGATGCTGACTTCCCTAGAAATTGTTAAAGAAACGGCAGGGAATCAAGTCATTTCAAATGCAGTGGAAGCCGCAAGGCAAGAAATCCAACAAGGTGGCATGATTAGCCTTGCATTAAAAGAAGCGGATGTGTTTCCTGCGATGGCTATTCACATGATGAGCATTGGGGAAGAAACCGGCGAAATCGACAAAATGTTGATGAAGGTGGCTGACTTCTATGAAGATGAAGTTGAGCAAGCCGTTAAAGGTCTTACCAGTACCCTGGAGCCAATTATGATGGTAGGCATCGCGGCATTGGTGGGTGCAATTCTGCTATCCATGTATTTGCCGATGTTCGCAGTGTTTGACAAATTAGGCTAAAAAGTTTTGGATTTTGGATTTTGAATCACTTCTAAAATCTAAAATTCAAACTGTAAAATCTAAAACAATCATGCGTATTAAATCATCTCATTACGAAGCATTACTGGCAAAGTACAGTGATGCTTATTCTCTAATCACCTTACTCAAGCAATATCGGCCTTATTTGGAAATGGTGCCAAGTATGCGCCGGCCTGAAGACAGTTTGATTGCAATTCCTTTGCCGATTGTCCGTGTTCGAGATGCGGTTTCTCAACCCGGACACAGTGGCATTAGTGTAGCTGCGGGGGAAGCTGTTTGTCTTCCTTGTGATGTGGCGATTTTGATGTGCGATCCCGAATGGAAAGTGAAAACCGGCATCGAGATTTTTATCTTCATTCATCGTCCCGAAGAAGACTTTTCCAGCCTGCTGCGGCGCTGGCGTCAGACACAAGTCTGGCTCGATAAAGGTTACGAGTGGCTGATGCCTCACCGCTACCGCTATATTATCAGCGAAGAGGCGGAAAATATTTACCCCTTGTTTGTTTTATTTGAACAAACACCAGAACGAATTAAACGCGGCTTAAACGGCGCTTCTTTACCCTTTGTCATCCAAACTTTAGATGCCGATGTAGAGGAGGAGGAAGAGGAAGAAGAATCTTTTTCCACCGGCAACTCACAGGCATGAAGGGAAATGGGGCATGGGGCATGGGGCATGGGGCATGGGGTGCATTTCTCCCCTTCTCCCCTAGCCCCATGCCTCTAGTGCCTACCGGACAAATTGGGGCATGACTTCAGCGGCTGTAAATAAACCGTAAATGCCGCGCCGGTGTAACATGATTCCGGCTTTGAGATAGCCAAAGGCCGGCCCACAAACGTTTGCGGCCATACTGGTTTCATCGCCTAGGGTGAAGGTGTGAGTGGAAATTTTCCCTTCAAACGTGCGACCTGTAATTTGAACATTTGTGCTGAGGGGCTTTTTAGCGTTGCGTGTATCGACAACGCCTCCCACCGTGACTTGATCGCGCGAACAAATGCCGGCAAGTTCCAGCATGATGTCGTCAGCGTGTTCCATATTTTCCAGGGTGAGTAAGCCGCCGGTTTCATCGAGCAACGCTTGCACCTGGGCATCCGTCATGGCCATCGCCCGCTCTACATTGTAACCGGGCATATGGGCAATATCCTCGCGGATCGTGGCGCGATAGGCTTCCCAGTTGGCAATGCCGACCCCAAAGGTAATTTTTACGCTGTGTATTTCAGCATAGCTTTGAGCGGCTAAAGCGGCTGCGGCTGTTAGTAAACCGGGCGTTGCCCCACAGCCGGTCATGTAGGTAATACCGGCCTGCTGTAACTCGTCTTGTAACTCCAGCATCTGCTCAACCGCACTGGTACGTTTCATGGCGTCTACCAGCACCCCCCGCCATCCAGATTGAATAAACTGCCGCGCCACAGAAGCCATAAAGGTATTGGGCAAATTCGGCAGTGCTAGAAAGTAGCCCTCAACTGAGGCGTTTTCTATTAAGTCCGCAATACTGTTGTTGCTGAGACGGCCTGCCGGCTCCAGATAGCCCAAAGAACCTTGAGACTGGTAAACCTTGATGCAGGCATCGGGATTTAACCCTTCCGCGTTGCAAGCGTAGCCTTTTTGATCGGCGGCTGCCACGCAGCGCATCTCGTGCTTAGGCGCAAGAACCCTAGCTGCGGCTTGGCCCAATCCGCCAAAACCCAACACCCCCACGCGTACCGCACCAGAGTTGCCGGCACTCGTATTATTTTGATTTGTAAATTGTTGTGTACTCATCTTGGCTCAAATTTAGACAAATTCTATTATCCCCTGCTGTCATCCTTGCGTTAGATCCGCCATGACAACTCATCGCTTAAAGCTCTATCCCTAGGGAGAGTTTGGTGATCCCAATCCTCGCAGGCTCTTGACGGCTGAGGTAAAATTAAGCGAAACTTACCAAAGACTGACGTATACTCACAATCAAATAAAGATTTTTGTTAAGTTTTGACTTGTTGTTAAACGATTCGTCAAAACAAACTTAACGACCAACCAGCCAAGTTATCAAAAGCATCTTCAGACGGCACCCCCTCCTTCTCCCCTGGTAGGAGAGATGTCAGAGGACTCAGAGGGTTTCCACCTCCGTCCGTGGCCGGGTGATTTCGTCTACTCAGGAACTTAGAGGGTCACCCAAACGCATGGAAACGCTAGAGTTTGTGATTTATCCGGATGGCCGAGTGCAGGAAAAAGTAACCGGCATTGTGGGCGCATCTTGCGCGGAGGTCACTGCCGCAATTGAAGCCCAACTCGGACAAGTGCTCTCTACAGAGCAAACCTCTGAATTTTTTGCCCAAACAGTTCACCAGTCGGCGACGGCAACGGCCCAGACGACTTTTAGCGAGTGGTGAAATTTTTCCGTTTAGCTCAGGTTGATTTACTTATTTACTTAGGAAAAAACAATGTCACACTTTAGCCAAATTAAAACCCAAATCCGCAATCTGACCTCCTTGGAAGCCGCTTTAACCGATTTAGGAATTGACTGGAAAGCCGGCCCTAAAGAAGTGCGAGGCTATAAGGGACAAACCTACAACGCTGAAATTGCCATCGAACAAAACAATGGTTACGATGTGGGCTTCAGCTGGAATGGCCAAGAATATGAACTGGTTGCTGATCTACAGTTTTGGCAGCAAGCTTGGTCTGTTGATGGCTTCATCAATAAGGTGTCACAGCGTTACGCGTACCATACCGTAGTAAATGAAACCGCAAAGCAAGGCTTCCAAGTGTCTGAACAGCAAAAAAATGAAGATGGTTCTATCCGCCTAGTGCTGCAACGCTGGAGTGCCTGATGTCAGACTTTTCTCCACCGGCACACACCCAAGAACCTGAAAGGTCGGGGCTGGAACCGGAGTTAGGAGGTGCTTTACGCAATGGCCCGGAACGTTCCGGTTTAGAACCGGAACTTGGCGGTATCTTGCGGCAAAAGGGCGTCTATGTCGATGAAATTACTTGCATCGGCTGTAAGCATTGCGCTCACGTCGCCCGTAACACTTTCTACATTGAACCCGACTATGGACGCTCTCGCGTGGTTCGCCAAGATGGTGATTCCGAAGAGTTAATTCAAGAAGCCATCGACACCTGTCCGGTTGATTGCATTCATTGGACTGATTATACGGAAATCAAAAAACTTGAAGAAGAGCGGAAATATCAAGTTATCCCCGTTGTGGGATTTCCCATTGACCATGCTGTTATTGCGGCTAACCGACGCCGGCAAAAGCTGGATAAACGGCGCAAATCTCGGGAATAGAAGCCGCAATTATACACACAAAGCCCGCTTGTGCGGGCTTTCAATATTTATATAGACCTTTTACGAGTAAACCCTTCCGGGCTAAGCAAGTAGAGGTGTTATTTTAAAGGATGATGTTCTACAAGTAATTTCTCAACTCTGGCTTCATCGATTCGAGCGGCAAGTCGTTTCGTTTCATGCTCGTCTCGCACTGTTTTCGCTAAGCTGAGGGTAGAACCAACGGTAAACACTAAACCCATGCCCATGTAGCTTTTTACCCAGCCATCAACAGGTAAGTAGAGAATGCCGGCACCTGTCGCTCCAACGGATATAACAAATGATGCCCACGCCTGAATTACCCAAGCGGCACTATGTGCTTGATGAGAACCCGTATTTAATGGTTGCATAGCCCTGTCGCCTCCAGCGAAACTTAAATTTCCAGCGCAAATTTATTTGAATCAAATATAGGATTTGAGAATCAGGAAACTTTTTGTTTCAAGGACAGTTTTGATAATTGGCACTGTTTATACATCCCTTTGAAGAAGATTAGGTGCGTTTAACTTGCATCAAGCTTGTGGCGGTTGAATAAGTGGCACAATGGCAGAGGAATTGTATAAAAATTAGATTAATCGCAAAAAGATAATTGCTATTTTTTCCACAACTGTTGACGTTGGAAGCCCCAACTTTAGTCTAGCAAGTTGGTGTCCTTCACTTTGTTTGTTTACCGTGAATCACAGAGGCGCTTTAGAGGCGAAAAAGCGTATGCGCCCAAATCAACTCAGGGGGGAGTAATTAAGCTTTTTAACCAGTTGCCCCGGAGCGAATAAGATATACGCTAGCTTATCAAAGAAAGGATTGAGGCAAATTATTTGCATGAACCCTAGCTCAGACGAACCCCTGCATCGCTTTCAACTGAGTATTCGCCACCGATTGAGCCTGCTGTTTGGCACACTTGTAACCCTTAACTTGATGGCTGTGGGGATTGGGGCAATGGCACTCAACCAGGCAGTCAGTGCCAGCTCTTTAAGCACGCGGATCGCCTCACAGCGGGGAAACGTGTTTAAACTGGCTTATTTAGCCAATACTCGCAGCACTCAAACCAACCCCCAGAATCGAGCTGCCCTGAGTCGGGAAATGAAAGACGAAATTGAGCAGTTTGAGGCGTTGCTCAGTGCATTGCATCAGGGTTCAACTGAATTGAACGTCCCTGCCATCACCGATGAAACTGTGCTAGTTCAGTTAGGCAAAGTTGAAGACACATGGGAAATTTACCGGCCTAACTTAGAAGAATATCTGGCTGCTACCCCAGATGCAGAAGAGGGCTATCTTCAAGCCATTAATAATCTGGGCACTTTCTTAGCGAACCAGTTAGATACTGTGGCACATTCTCTGAACCGGCAGTCAGCTGGCAGCGCTGTTCGGGATCAGTCTTTATTATTACTGGGGCTGATCGTGAGTTTGCTGGCAAGCGGAATCGCCTTTTTCATGGTGTCTCAAATTTCTCGCGCCCTTAGCCGGTTGACTCATACCGCCCGACGCATGGGGTCCGGTGATTTGAAAGTGCAGGCGCTGGTGGCATCCCATGATGAGGTTGGCATCCTGGCAAACACCCTCAATGTAATGGCAGCACAGATCGACAGCCTGCTGAAGGGAATGGAAGCACGAAGCAGTGAATTAGCAGATACCTTGGCGAATTTAGGCGCGATTATTGACAACTTAGCCGATGGTTTGCTCGTGATCGATCCTGCCGGCAAAATAGGCCGGTTTAATCCCGCCTTACTGGCGATGTTTGGTTTGCCAGCGGTTGATCTGAGGGGTAAACACTGCTTGGAGTTGTCGAGAACGGAGGTGGTAGAACTGGTCGAACAAACTAGGGGACGCCCCAGAGAAGTGTTTACGGCAGAGTTGGAACTGGCGGAAGGCCGGTTGGGCCAAGCTTTGGCAACGGGTATCTATAAGGATTCCCCCGATCCTGCTAAGGAAAACCAGTCGGCAGCCAACGAGAGTTTAAAGTCGGACGCTCATTTTATCGGTTCGGTGATTCTGATCCGTGATATCACCACTGAGAAAGAAATCGACCGCATGAAAACGGATTTTATTTCCACAGTTTCTCACGAGCTGCGGACGCCTTTAACATCCGTGTTGGGATTTGCCAAAATTATTAAGAAAAAACTGGAGGAAGGCTTATTTCCTTTAATTCAATCTGAGAATGGGAAAACTCAAAAAACCATTAGGCAGGTCAGAGAAAATATCAACATTATTGTGTTAGAAGGGGAGCGTCTGACTTCGCTCATCAATGATGTTTTGGATATTGCGAAGATGGAAGCCGGCAAAATAGAGTGGCAAATGCAGCCGGTTTCCATAGCGGAAATTATCGAACGTGCTTTTTCGGCGACATCTTCCCTATTTCAGCAGAAAAACCTAGAAAAAGTTTTAAAGGTAGAAGATGAACTGCCAGAAGTAATAGGAGATCGTGATCGGCTGATTCAGGTAATGATTAATTTAATTTCCAATGCTGTAAAGTTTACCGAAGCCGGCTCGATAACTTGCAGAGCTAGACGGCATAATCATCAGATTATTATTAATATCATTGATACCGGCATCGGCATCGAACCCAATGATTTAGAGAAAGTTTTTGAGCGATTTAAGCAGGTAGGAGACACCCTGACTGACAAACCTAAAGGAACGGGTTTAGGGTTGCCGATTTCCAAGCAGATCGTCGAACATCATGGCGGGAAAATTTGGGTAGAAAGTCAGTTGGGTGTGGGAAGTCAATTTTCATTTTCTTTACCCATCGCTTCTCGCACGAATGCCGAGATAGAAAAAATTAATATCGACACCCTCGTTAGGCAATTAAAACATAGCCTTATCCAAACAGAACCTTTGCCGGCAGAACATCATAAAACTATTCTCGTTGTTGATGATGAATCCCACATTCGCCAACTACTGAGACAGGAACTAGAAGCGGAAGGTTACGAAGTTTGGGAAGCTACAGATGGAATGGATGCCATTTCCCAGGTGAAGGTAAAAAAACCTGATCTAATTATTTTAGATGTCATGATGCCTCAAATCAACGGATTTGAGGTGGCGGCTGTTCTGAAAAACGATCCACAAACGATGGGAATTCCGATAGTAATTTTATCAATTATTGAGGATAAAGATCGCGGCTATCGGCTCGGAATTGATCGCTATTTTACAAAGCCGGTGAATACAGAAGACTTGCTCAAAGAAATTAGCTTACTAATTTCTCAAGGAATGTCTAAAAAGAAAGTTCTCGTGGTAGATGAAGATGCCTCAACCGTGAGAATTTTAGCGGATATGTTGCAAACCAAAGGATACAGCGTCGTCGAAGCCTTTAATGGCCCTGAGTGCATTGAAAAAGCATTATCCACCAAACCTGATATGATTATTGTAGATTCCCTGTTCTCACAACAACACGACCTAGTTAAAACCTTGCGATTTAAAAACGGACTAGAAAACGTTTTCTTCCTTTTACTAGCCAATGGAGAAGCAGAAAAAGACATCCAGAATAACCCACCGCAAGATCATCCATAACCCATCATCCCTGCATCTGACTATCAATTTCATCTGCGTTTATCTACGCTGCGGTTAAAAAATCTTAACCCTTGCAACAACAGATTTAACAAATTAGCTAAAATCAACTCGCACTTCCTCAAGAACAAAATATATGACAAAAAAAATATTAATCGTAGATGATGAGCCTCATATCCGAATTCTCCTAGAACAAACCTTAGAAGAACTCGAAGATGAAGGTGTAGAATTGCTGACAGCAACCAATGGAGAAGAAGCCCTTGAAACCATCCAAAGCGAAAAACCTGAACTTGTTTTTCTCGATGTGATGATGCCTAAAATGAACGGTTTTGAAGTGTGCGACGCAGTTAAAAACAAACTGGGAATGCTGAATATTTATATTATTATGCTAACTGCAAAAGGTCAAGAATTTGACAAACAAAAGGGCAAAGAAGTTGGATCTGATCTATACATGACAAAACCATTCGATCCCGATGAAGTCCTTGAAAAATCTAAAACAATTTTAGAATTATAAATCTTTAAATTATTTATTCATTACAAATTTTAATCTTCTTCAACTCTTAAATAACCAGCTTCTTGAAGCTTATTAAAAGCCTTTTTGCCTGATAAGAATTGGATAAAATCTTGAGCATAAGGGATGTTCTTACTACTTTTGATTACCATTATCTGATAGACAAAGGAAGAATGAGAATCTTCAGGTGCGACTGCCACAATTTTAATTTTATCTGATGTTCGTGTATCTGAACGATAGACAATACCGGCATCGGCGTTTCCCGCTGCAACATCTTTAACAAGCTGAAGCGAATATTCGCCAAAAACCGCTTTCTTTTTTACCTGATCGAATATTTTAAAGAAGGTTAAAACTTCTTTGCCATATATTCCAGTTTGTGTGTTTTCTGGTTCTCCCATCGCCACCTTTTTGACTCGATTACTGACTAAGTCTTGGAATTTTGAGATGCCGGTGGAATCTTTCGGCGTAATCAAGACAACTTGATTTTTTATAAAAGGTTGAGGGTAATTATCAAGTACCAACCCTTGGGATTTTAAAGTCTTGATTACTTTTGGATTGTTTGTAACAAAAAGATCGACGGGTGCGCCTTGTTGAATTTGTTCTTGCAGGAAAGTGGCACCGCCAGTGTTATAAGTAATTGTAACATTTGGTTTTTTTTGGGTGTAAAGTTCGCTAACTTCGAGGATGGTTTCTTTTAAACTTGGGTTGGCAGAAATCGTGAGTGCTACAGGTTTAGCTTGTTCAGTACAACCGGCTAACCACAGACAGAAGATAGCGATCCAGCTAATTAAAGTAAGAATTGGTGTTTTTTTCAAGGCAACTCCGTAAAGTTATCTATCTGTGACGCAGTAAAGCTGTAGAAGCAAAGTATTAGACATCTAGCAAAAATAAAGTGGGACGAGTAAAGCGTGAAATTTAAAACCGGCACCCGTGAATTTCAGACCAAACTCGCCCCGACATCTCTGATTTTGCTGTTTATTCACGTCTAAATACAGAATTTTTCAACACATCGCACAAAGATTTCTACCCCCATTCCTAGGGCAGCTTCATCAAAATCAAAACGGGGATGGTGGTGAGGGTAAGCTAAGTTTTTCGACAAATTTGCAGAACCAAGAAAGAAATAGCAACCGGGTAATTCTTGCAGGAAGAAAGACATATCTTCACCGCCCATTGTTTGACATTCTGGAACGATGCCGGCAGGCGTTTCTACTACCGAAGCTGCTACAAAACGCACCAATTCTGCAATCGCAGCATCATTAATCACCGGCGGATACAGCCGCACATATTTGAGTTCATAAGTCGCGCCGTGACTATTACAAACACCGGCAATGATTTGCTCAAGTCGCTGGGGAAGGTATTCGCCCAACGCTGGGTTAAAATAGCGCACGGTTCCGCTTAATTGGGCGCTATCAGCAATCACGTTGAGTGCAGTGCCGGCCTGAAATTTTCCAACCGTAACCACTGCGGATTCTAACGGATTTACATTCCGCGCCACAATCGTTTGCAAGGCATTTACAACTTGGGAAGCGACTAAAATCGAATCTACCGTTTGATGCGGCATCGCCCCGTGTCCGCCTTTGCCCTGAATCGTGCAGTAAAAACATTCGGTTGCCGCCATCAACGCGCCGGTACGAACGCCTACTGTACCGAGGGGGAGGTTGTTCCACAAGTGCAAGCCAATGATGGCGTCTGCATCCGGATTTTTTAGCACACCGGCTTCAATCATCGGCTTTGCGCCCCCCGGCCCTTCTTCTGCCGGCTGGAAGATAATCTTAACTGCGCCGGCGAAATCTTGCCGGTGTTGGGAGAGATAGTAGGCTGTGCCGAGGGCAATTGCCGTGTGACCATCGTGACCGCAGGCGTGCATCCTGCCATCATGCTGCGATTTATAGGGAACTTCATTTTCCTCTTGAATCGGCAGTGCATCCATATCCGCCCGAATAGCCAGCACTTGACCCGGTTTGCCACTATCTATCGTGGCGACAATGCCGGTGTTTGCGATGCCGGTTTCATGATCTATTCCCCATTCCCGCAATTTTTGCGAGACAAACTCCGCTGTTAGCTTTTCTTTGAAAGCAAGTTCAGGCTGTTGATGCAGCCGGCGACGCCACTCGACTAATTGTGGTTGCAGTTCATAAATAGCCGGTCGCAGTTGGGAGAGATTAACGGAAGTTGGGGTAATAGAGGAAGCAATCATTGTGTCACTTGTTACAAAACTCTTTCTATTTTACCAATATTTACATTTTAAGAGGTGTGGGTTTATTAACACAGGTCACAGCACATTCTGGGCTTATTCTGGTTAATTCAAATTATATTTTAAACATCACCACCAAGAGAGAAGCTATGGCATCCAACTTACAGCCTAAAGAATTGAGAAAAAGCCTAGAGAAGTGGACACAAGCAGAAAATGAAGGGAAAGAATTTAATCTAACCGATGAGCAGCTACATTGGGAAATTTACGATTTGCTGGGTGTTGAAGGATTAACGCCAGAAATTGTGAAAGATATGAGAGTGTGGCTAGATGCGAGTGACGAATCTCGACCCGTGCAGCTATTCAATCGTCTAAATAATTTTTATCTGCGCTGGTGTGATGGGGAATTTATTGACGCGCCGGCAGAAAATTTACCGCAGAAAAAAATGCGGTTACTCAAAGAGCAAGTGCAACCGCAACAGTTAGGACAGCGGCAGGTAGACATTTATGCCGGCTTAAATGTCATGATTTTGCTCTTAGAGTTAAATCGCTACGCCTTATCAAAAGCTCGCCTAAAAGATGAAATCGCCTTCTATCCCTGCGGTAAAAAAGACACTGAAGGTTTTGATAATCAGCGATTGCTTCGCATCATCAGCTACAGCAATTGTTTTAGCGTGGGAGTATTCAACACAATAGTTGGTAAATTCCTCTCTAAGGCAAATCTCATTGGCGCAGACCTCCATAGCACAGACCTCAGTGAGGCAAACCTCAGAGACGCAAATCTCATTCGCGCAAACCTCAGTGAGGCAAATCTCATTGGCGCAGACCTCTATAGCGCAGACCTCATGGGCGCAAACTTTAGTCGCGCAAACTTTAGTCGCGCAAACTTTAGTTGCCCAAACCTCAGTCGCGTAAACCTCAGTCGCGCAAATCTCTACTTCGCAGACCTCAGTGGCGCAAACCTTAGTGAGGCAAACCTCATTGGCGTAAACCTCATTTACGCCAACCTCAGTGGTGCAAACTTCAGTCGCGCAAACCTCAATCGCGCACAACTCATTCGCGCAAAACTCTATCACAACGCAAACCTCAGTGGCGCAAACCTCAGTGGCGCAAACCTCAGAAGCGCACAACTCATTGCCGCAAACCTCGAAAACATTTCCTGGAATGAGGATACGAAGTGGGATGATGTGCAATGGTTGGAGACAGCAAAGAATACACCGGCGGCCTTAAAGCAACAGTTAGGACTGGAGTGAAAGTAAAAAGTGAAAAGCTCTATTTGTAGGATGGGCTTCGCTATCGCTCTACCTATCCGCGCTGTAATTTAGCGAAGTGAATTAGAAAAGTCTTTCTTAACCCCAGATAAACACAGATGAGTTAAAAGCTTGTATTTAAGACCTATTAGCAATTCGAGACTTTTTCCAGCAATTTAATATAAAAAAAAGCAAAAGCGCTCGCCCTTTTTATGTTACAGAGCGAACGCCTATCACATCATTTCTTAGTAAGCAAACGCTTGATAAACCTCAACTGCCGGCTTCTCTTCCAAGGATTCAACAATTGGATTGAAGCGCAATAAATGGCGGGCGCGTTCCGAAAGTGCATCAAAGGAAGCACGGGGAATGTGAATGCAAACCTCCGGGCGATATAACCAGCGCCGGCTATAGCCAATTACCACCATTGGACGCGGTATTTCTGTGCGGTTAGGAGTGCCTCTGTGAAGTCCCCGCACATCGCGGATCATCACATCGCCGGCTTTCAGCAAAACCGGCTCTAACTTGATCTCACCCGACTCCAGGCGCTGCAAGCCTTCCGCCTTGGGGATCATGTGCGTGCCCCGCACCACCTCAAACGGGCCATTTTCCAGCGTCACATCCACGAGTGGGAAGTTAATTGCTAGCTGAAATGGCGGCGTTTCTATCCCAGCTTCCGGGAAAAGCGGCGGCGCATCCCGGTGCACATCTTGATAGTCAGAACCCAGCAATGGCGTGTCTGTTGCCAACTGGCACATCACCGCATCTTCGCCCACCAAACGCTCAACCAGCGCTAGCACATCCTCATCTTCATAAATACTGGGATCGGCAAAGGGAGCGTTGAAGGGAAGGGTAACATAATAACGAGCTGAGCCGCGATTGCGAAGTTTACCTTCGCGCTCGATATGATCGTGTAGCAAGGGCGCAAAGGCTTCGCGCCAAACATTCAGTGTTGCGGTGGAAAAGTGATCGCGCAACACGCAATAGCCATCGTTCAAAACCGCTTGGGCGAACGAGTCAATTTGTTGTTGATTATACCGTTGTTGCTTCATATTTCAATTTTTAGCATTTCATTCGGCTTTTGTGGTGGAGTAGAAAGCTAAAAATTGCCGGTTTTAATCAATCGTTACGGAACAGCGAACTCAGCCTTTTATTGCTAAGTATTATCCCTGATTTTAATTTTTTAACCGAGGGTGGCGGCGTTCATGATTATTTGATTCAGATTAGATAAAAATGCTTATTAAGTTGACAGCGAACTGAGCTATATTAAATGCTAAGTTGCCCATCTTTAGAAGCTGCGGAGTGCTTCTTGGAGAACCGGCGATTGTAAATACGCTCTCTCAGCTTTTTCCGTTCCCAAATTTATCGGACAGCCTAGGATATCTTCTAAGTAGTGTTTGACGCGGAAGAATTGAAATAGCCCGCACGGTCGCTCGAACTTGGCTAAAACGTTTAGATTATTATTAGAATCGGCTTCATTTCTGACTTCCCAACCTAGCAAGTCTAAAGAGTTCACACCCATTTCTTGTAAATCCTGCCGGTGTGCCGCCACTATTGCTAATAGTTCTTCACGCTTCTTCGCTACCATCTTTGTACGCTTTCCCGAAAAAAATCTATTTTAATGACCTGCAAAAGTTTGTCCTGCCGGCACCCAAATGTTCTTTAATGCTGGCTTTCTTGGTATTTTTTACTCAACCGCTGCCGGCTCAATTTTATTAAACCAACTTTGGCGAAATTCAGAGAAAGGGTTCAAGCCGCTGCGGAAACATATTGAGAACGCAGCAATTCACGAGATTCTTGCATAACTCGACCTTTCATTGCTTCTTGCTGTAAGGTAATGAAAGCTCTAAAATCTTCGATGCTGTACTTAGTCGTTTGTAAAAGCTGACGCAACTGTTCTTCGGCTTCAACCGTAAGATAGCCGGTGGCTAATGCTTGTTTGACAATCGGACGGATTCCATTCATTGTTACAGCTCCCTAAACACCAACATTCAAAATCTTTGTTAGTTAGTTAAGACCCGCCTCGCTTTATATTGTTTCGCAAAGCAGGACAAGTCTTGGTAATCTCTATCAAAAGAAAGAGTTACAACCGCAGCAGTTTGGGTGATATTCCTATTAACATAGTGCTTATCTACCTTTGGATGGTTGACAAGGTTAGATTTATTTGAATTCCGCTCGCCTTTGCTTTGCCTGTCGGTTCCTTCGATCATTGCGTCATTCAGCGAGGCGAAAAATATATTTTGATAATTTGCAAAACTTACACAAAGCCGGCACCTAACGGACAGGCTCTCATTTATAAGGCGCTTTGTCAAAATTCTAACTAATATTTTTATGATTAAATATCTATTTCCATTAAATTTCAAATATCAATAAAATCGCTCTGTGCAGCAATTTAGAATTATTTGTGAATACTCCGAACAATTACAATGCCTAGACAACAGAGAAAATGCTATATTTTTAGTTTAAATAAACTATCCTGATTAAACCTATGAAGCTTGAATACTTACCGTTAGCTGTGATTTATTTATGGAGTCCCTCAATGGCAACTGCTTTAACATTTTCTGACGTTCAAAACCACTGGGCGCAAGTCTCAATTGTCAAACTACAAGAGCGAAATTTAATTAGTGGCTATCCAGAGGGAGATTTTCGTCCCGAAGGAACGATTACCCGCGCTGAATTTGCCGCGATTTTGCTAAAAGCTTTCCCCAATGCCCAGCCGGTTCGCAAGCCGGCTAACTTCACAGATGTCCCTAATACTTACTGGGCTTATAAAGCGATTCAAGCTGCCTCTAAAAATGGCTTCTTTGCCGGCTATCCAGACGGGACATTTAAACCGAATCAAACCATCCCACGTGTGCAAGCATTAGTCATTCTTGCTAATGGTTTGAACTACAGCGCCCCTTCACCATCTGTGGAAATGCTGAAACAGTATTTTGAGGATGCAACGCAAGTTCCCGACTATGCAATCAACGCAGTGTCATCTGCAATTTTTGGAAATCTTGTGGTGAATTATCCGAATGTCAAACAATTGAAGCCCAATCAAAATGCGACGCGGGGTGAAGTCACTGCCTTAATCGCTCAAGCTTTACAAATTCCAGAGGCAGTTTCTCCGCAGTACATTGCAAGACTGAATTATATCTCGCCGCCGGCACAATCGTATTGGGCATCAAATTTTTCAGAAGGGCTGGCGGCATTCAGTACCGGCACGCTCAATGATGCAAAATTTGGTTATGCAGACACCAATGGAAAGGTGGTTATTCAGCCCCAATTTACTGCCGCTAATGAATTTTCCGAAGGGCTAGCAGCCGTCAGAGTTGGCTATAAATTCGGTTATATCGATAACACAGGTAAAATGGTTATTCAGCCACAGTATGATATTGCCAAGCCCTTTTCTGAAGGAATCGCACTGGTTGAAATCGATTACAAAGATGCCTATATTGACAAAACCGGCAAGCGCATCAGCAACGAACCCTATTATAATGCAGAATCATTTTCTGAAGGATTTGCGTTAGTTGGCGTTGTGGCAGGAGGTGGCAAATATGGCTATATCGATAAAACCGGCAAACTTGTAATTCCTAATAAATTTGATCAAGCAAAGTCTTTTTCTGACGGACTCGCCCTCGTTAGAATTGGTGAAACTTGGGGCTATATCGATAAAACCGGCAACTTCCCGATTCAGCCCCATTCCGCAGGTGAATCGTTTTCAGAAGGACTTGCACCCGTGAAAATTGGCGACAAATTCGGTTATATCGATAAAACTGGAAAAGTTGTGATTCAGCCGCAATTTACCGTTGCTTGGCCTTTTTCTGAAGGGTTAGCAGCAGCCGGCAATTATGGAAGTTTTGGCTATATTGACAAAACTGGCAAAATGGTAATTCAACCAAAATATCAACTGGTTGAACCTTTTTCTGAAGGGCTAGCCCTTGTAAGAATCGATCGTCCTGAAGGAATTGGTTACGCCTATGGCTACATCGATAAAACCGGCAAGTATGTAATTTATCCGCAATTTGGGGATGCTGCATCTTTTTCTGAAGGGGTGGCGCGAGTTGCCATTGGCGGAAAATGGCGCAATGAAGAGTTAGTAGCCAATGGAGTTTTTGAAGGCGGCACATGGGTTTATCTTCGCAACCCACTCAAATAGTTTATAGCAAATTCTCGTTTTGATTAAGGGGAAGACGTGAAAGAAATTTCGCGTCTCTATTTTTTCTAAGCTTATTGAAATATCAACATATTCAAGATAAAATATTTAGCATATCAACAGCTTTTTCTTTAATAAACAGCGTTGCCAGGGCTTCTCAAAAGCTATAGAATTAGCAAAGTATCTGAGAGTTTTCTGAAAAAAGTAATAAAACGTTGACAAGCAAGATATTTTGGATCTGGGTACTCTAGTAGAACGAGACCTATCGATTGCCAATCTATCGCTCAATCTCTGTTAAATCAATCCATGAAATCTTATCTAGCCGCCGCTCTCCAAATGACCAGCTTGCCTGACCTGCAAAAAAACCTGGTTCAGGCAGAAGAATTGATTGATCTTGCCGTGCGTCGTGGTGCCGAGTTGGTCAGCTTGCCAGAAAACTTCTCCTTTCTAGGAGAAGAAAAGGACAAGATTGCCCAAGCCGAAGAGATCGCGCAGCAGAGTGAAAAATTCCTCAAAACGATGGCCCAGCGCTTTCAGGTGACAATCGTGGGCGGTGGCTTCCCAGTACCGGAAGACAGCGGCAAAGTCTATAACACAGCACTGCTGGTAGATCCCACCGGCACCGAACAAGCTCGGTATAAAAAAGTGCACCTGTTTGATGTGAACTTGCCCGATGGCAACACTTATCAAGAATCGAGCACGGTAATGGCCGGCACAACACTACCGCCGGTTTATCCTTCTGAACATCTCGGTAACATCGGACTCTCGGTTTGTTATGATGTCCGCTTCCCGGAACTGTACCGGCACCTTTCTTACAAAGGCGCGGAAGTTTTATTTGTCCCCGCCGCCTTCACTGCCTACACCGGCAAAGATCACTGGCAAGTGCTGCTGCAAGCCAGAGCCATTGAAAACACCTGCTATGTGATTGCACCGGCACAAACAGGCCGGCACTACGCCATGCGCCACTCACACGGCCACGCCATGATCATAGATCCTTGGGGCGTAATTCTCGCCGATGCCGGTGACAGACCGGGAGTTGCAATCGCCGAAATTGAACCCAGTCGCATCGAGCAAGTGCGCCGGCAAATGCCCTCCCTGCTGCATCGCGTTTTTGTCTAAAAAGCCAGAATCAACCAAAATTTACCGCAAGGTGGGCAAGTTGTGGAATTCCAACACCCAGCAGAATTGCCCACCCCACAGCTTTTGACTGGTACATTAAACAGGATGAGTTCTGCGGAAGTAATGGTTGATGTCATAACCGGGGTGAGTACCTTCACCCCAACCAACTGGAGCCTCGCTGCCGGCTCGCTGGGGCCGGTTCTCGCAGCCGCAACCGAAACGGCAACAGAAGCACAAGGCCCAATGATCCTAGCCGGCGTGCTACTGAGTTTAGTTGTAATTTATCTTGCCAGCAAAATCGGTGGAGAATTTTCTAACTGGCTGGGGTTCCCCCCCGTACTGGGCGAACTGGTGGCTGGGGTTATCGTCGGCGTTTCAGCTTTGCATTTGCTGGTGTTTCCAGAAGGCGTAGCAGACAGTTCCGGTTCTGCGCTCATCGCCTTCCTCCAAGCCACTGCCGGCCTGACTCCTGAGACCGCAAACGCCACATTCCAAGTTCAGAGCGAAGTCATCTCAGTTTTAGCCGAACTGGGCGTGATTGTTTTGCTATTTGAAATTGGTCTGGAATCGAACTTAAGAGAACTGATAGAAGCCGGCGTTCAAGCAACTCTCGTCGCCGTCGTGGGGGTGACAGTACCCTTTGTTATCGGCACAGTCGGGCTGATTGCCTTGTTTAACTTTGCCACTGTTCCAGCGGTGTTTGCTGGGGCTGCTTTAACGGCTACTAGCATTGGAATTACTTCCAGAGTGCTCACAGAAATTGGAGCACTCAAATCGAAAGAAGGTCAGATTATCATTGGCGCGGCGGTGATCGACGACGTTCTGGGGATCATCATCCTAGCCGTGGTGGCGAGTTTGGCCAAAACCGGCGAAGTGGACGTGTACAACGTTGTTTATCTGATTATCAGTGCCAGCGTTTTCCTCGTCGGTGCCATTCTGTTGGGGCGTTTTATCAACACCTCGTTTGTGGCACTGGCCGATCAACTCAAAACACGCGGCCAGATCATCATGCCGGCTATCATCTTCGCCTTGGTTCTGTCTTATATTGGCGCAGCAATCCATTTGGAAGCGATTTTAGGTGCCTTTGCTGCTGGACTCGTCTTAGATGAGACAGATAAGCGCAAAGAGTTGCAAAGACAGGTTATCCCCATTGCCGATATCC
The DNA here is from genome assembly GCF_014695715.1 of Microcoleus sp. FACHB-68. NCBI lineage: Bacteria > Bacillati > Cyanobacteriota > Cyanophyceae > Oscillatoriales > Microcoleaceae > Microcoleus > Microcoleus sp. FACHB-68. The sequence goes on along the minus strand of NZ_JACJOT010000016.1, from coordinate 166,646 downwards.
TGGTACCGATCTTTTTTGTTACCGTGGGGGCTAAAACCAACTTAGGCGTTCTCAATCCAGCAGTTCCCGCGAATCGAGAAGGTCTGATCATTGCCACTTTCCTAATTGGAGTGGCTATTCTGGGTAAAGTAGTTGCCGGTTTCAGCGTCTTTGGTCAAGAAAAGATCAACCGCTTAGCCATTGGCGTCGGCATGATTCCGCGAGGTGAAGTGGGACTTGTGTTTGCCGCTGTTGGATCAGACAGTGGTGCGCTCTCTGAAGCTTTGGAAGTCGCGATTATTCTCATGGTGATCTTGACGACCTTTATCGCGCCACCCCTATTACGGGTTGTCTTTCAACAACCGGCAGTTGCTGACACCCCTCAAGAATCCGAATAAGATTCTCCTAACATCTCCCCCGTTCCCAGGCGTTGGCCTGGGAGGGTGCGAGGCCGGCCTGGTTTTCTTGGTGATTAGCCCAGTAGCGACAATTTACAATCAACCCCTCAAAACCAGCCGCCGCACAAATGCCGGTACTCAAAACGACTGTAGGGGCGCTTCGTAAAGCCCCCCTACATAGAATGAGATAAAATCCCAAGTTAAGTCACCGCGTCATTTCCAGACAAGCGCCTGAAAACAAGCGAGTATTTAAAACTTTAAACCGGCCTAGCCTACGTTGACTTGATCGGTTTCAACACCCGTAGCACCGTAAGTTCCCTTTGCGATGGACACCAGTTTGTTCAGCTTATCCTGGCTGGGAACGTCTCCTTTTAATACAACGGTGCCGCCGGTTTGAGCCACCCAGACTCTGTCCAGGTCAGCGACTTCTGCATCTTCATCAAACGCTAAAGCGACTCGCTTGGCGAGACCGCTTTGGTCATATTCTCCACTCAAGCCTAACCGTTCTGGTGGGATATCCGGTGTTTGTGGTGCAGCCGGCACTGTATAACTCTGCTGCGGTTGATCAGGTGCCTGAACGGTAGCCTGCTGATTCTGTGGTTTTTCCAGCCCAAATAATCTTTTTAACCAACCCATAAGCTTTTTCTCCAATCAGGTTAAACAAAGTTGATGCACCAGTGATTGAGACTCTGGTTAATCTCCACCATGATATTGTTAAAAACCTCTGTAATCGCAGGAGGTCAAGTAAAATAATTCTTTAGATAGAGATAAGCTGCTTAAAAACTCTGGTTGCTCATCCATAGCAGCGTTTCCTGTAACTTATGAAACACACCCTTTCCGTCCTAGTTGAAGATGAAGCGGGAGTCCTGACCCGCATTGCCGGCTTGTTTGCCCGTCGCGGTTTTAATATTGAAAGCTTAGCCGTTGGGCCGGCTGAGCAAATGGGAATTTCTCGGATTACGATGGTCGTACCCGGTGATGACCGGATTATTGAGCAACTCACCAAGCAGCTCTATAAACTGATTAACGTCCTGAAAGTACAGGACATCACCGAGATTCCCTGTGTCGAGAGAGAGTTAATGCTCGTCAAGGTTAATGCCAATAGCAACAACCGCTCAGAAGTGATTGAACTGGCCCAGATTTTCCGCGCCCGCGTCGTGGATGTTGCAGAAGACTCACTCACTTTGGAAGTGGTGGGAGATCCGGGCAAAATGGTCGCGATTGTGCAGGTACTTAACAAATTTGGCATTCGTGAAATTGCCCGCACCGGCAAAATTGCTCTCACCCGCGAATCAGGCGTCAATACCGAGTTTCTCAAGTCTTTGGAAGCCAAGATTTAGGGAATGGGGCATGGGGAATGGGGCAAGGCTTCGCCAACCTAAAGGTATGGGCATGGGGCATTGGGCTATGGAAATTAAGGCTTTTATGTATTTTCACCCTTCTCCCCCTCTCACCATTCCCCCCACTCAGCACTCAGGACTCCCTCTCCCCCTCTCACCATTCCCCCAATCAAAAGCTCAGGACTCAGAACTCAGGACTCAGGACTCAGGACTGAGCACTTCCCTTCTCATCGGCAGCGTAAAGCAGAAGGTGCTACCCTCGCCCAAGCGGCTTTCAGCCCAGATATGGCCCCCGTGCTGCTGCGCGATACTGCGGCAGATGGCTAAACCCAAGCCGGTGCCCCCCTTCTGTCGGGAGTCGGAGGAATCCACTTGTTGAAAGCGCTCAAAGATAATCTCTAACTTGTCTGCTGGAATGCCCCGCCCTTGATCTTTGACCGTAAATAATACTTCGTAAGGCAACATGAGGGGATTTATGCGTTCAGCCCGCACGTTATCGCCAATCCTCTGATTCCCAGAACCTAAACCTCCCACAGAAGAGAGGATGACCGGCTCGGCTTCTCGTTCTCTTTCCCTAACTTCGGCAGTGAGCCAAACTGTATTGCCTCGTGCGGAAAACTTTATTGCATTACTCAGTAGATTTGTCAAGGTTTGAAAGATACGGTCGGGGTCAGCCCAGAGTTGGACATCCACCGGCACTAAGGAGAGGGTGATGCCGGCCTTATCTGCCATTGCCTGCATCGCCTCACAAGCCTGCTGCATCAGGTCAGCGGCATTACAGTTTTGTTTGGCCATCGTGATTTTGCCTGAGTGGATGCGCTCAAGATCGAGGATATCGTTGATCAAGCGCATCAACCGCTCCGTATTCGTCAGCGCAATATCCAGCATCCGTTGCGCTTTTTCTGGTTGAGCGTTGAGCATACCACTGGTGAGCAAACCCAAAGCACCCCGCATTGAGGTTAGAGGCGTTCGCAGTTCGTGACTCACCACTGAAATAAACTCATCCTTCATTCGTTCCACCGCAAGGCGTTCGGTGATGTCTTTAAAGGTAATCACCGCGCCAACAATCTCACCTCGTTCTTGAATGGGTGTACACACATACTCAACGGGAAAACTTGACCCATCTGATCGCCAAAACAAGTCTTTGTTAATAGAACCCATCTGTGAGGTCTGAGTTGACTGGCAAACCTCCTCTTGAAGGGCAATCGCAATCGGACTTTGAGGCTGGCTGTCAGAGAAGTTGGCGTCAGTTTGGGGGGGATGAAGGCTTGCCTGTAAGGGCCGCTCAAGCAATTCCTCGACTTCATAGCCCAACATTTTTGCGGCTGCCGGGTTGGCGAAGATGACTCTTAAGAGCCGGTCAAAGCCCAGAATCCCCTCTCCCGCCGAGTTCAAAATTAACTCATTGCGATGGCGAAGCTGTTTGAGTTCCTCCTCTGCCTGCTTACGCTCAGTGATGTCCGCGCCAATCCCAACAACGCGGTAAACTTCTCCTAGCTCATTGCGAATCGGGAACTCTCGCGCCCAAATCCAACGCACGCTGCCATCGGGCAGAATGATCCGGTACTCTTCTCTAAAAGGTTGGTCTCTTTCGTAACGTTCGGCAAAGGCAGTGCTGACACGCTCACGATCCTCAAAATGAATACTGTTGATCCAAATTTCCGGGTTTTGGTATAAACTCTCACAGGATCGTTTCCAGAGATTCTCGTATGCTGGACTGATGTAGAGCATCTGCTTGGCATCAGGAGCGACGATCCAAAAAACTTCTTCGATGTTTTCAGCGATCTGGCGGAACTTGGCTTCGCTCTGTCGCAGTGCTTCTTCCACTCGCTGGCGTTCGCTGATCTCACGTTTCAATTCTTCGTTAGCACGTTGCAATTCGGCGGTGCGCTCGATCACCCGTTGCTCAAGTTCTTCATTGAGCAAGCAAATTTCCGCCTCTGCGCGTTTACGCTCGGTGATATCACGCGAAACGGCAATAATTTCTTGAACTTCTGGCTTTTCGGGGTGGCGGACTGTGCGGCTGGTAGTTTCTAACCAGATATAACTTCCGTCTTTACGGCGGTGCCGGTGTGTGAGCGTGTAAATTTCTGGCAGGTTGCTGACAGCCGAATGAGTTTGCCTGAACGCTGCGGCGTATTCAGGGTGGTAAAATTCATATACTGAATGTCCTAGCAACTCCTCTGGCTCATATCCTAGCAGGGTACGGCAAGCCGGTGAGGCGTAGAGATAATCTCCTTGAGGAGTATGTCTAGAAATTAAATCGGCTGACAATTCAGCCATTAATTGATAGCGTTGCTCGCTCGCTTTGCGTGCCTTTTCGGCTTGTTGTCGCTCAGTAATATCTAAACTCACACTCACGTAGCCTTTGGGATTTCCCTCAGCGTCTAGAACGATAGTTTCTACCAAGTGTATCGGAAAAGGCGTTCCATCCTTTCGCCGAACCGTAAATTCTCCTTCCCAGTATCCTGTAGCGTTGATACTATCAAACATTTCCTGACAAAGTTCTTTGTCGCTTAAAGGAGCAGTCACATCAAGGATGGGTTTGCCGATCGCTTCTTCATCTGTCCATTGGTAAAAACTTTGGGCAAACTGATTCCAGTAAATGATGTTTCCTTCTAAATCTGTAGCGATCACGGCGTTACGAACTTGGTTTAAAAGCGAGGCTTGAAAAATAATTTGCTCTTGCGCTCGTTTGCGATCTGTTATGTTACGAGAGTTGACGACGATCCCTTTAATACTGGGATCGTGAAGCAAATTATTGGCAACAGATTCGATGTAGATCCAGGAACCGTCTGCATGACGCACTCGATAGGCAATTGAACTTGTCAGTCCGGGTTGTTGTAGTCTCTGTACCAATAAAGATCGCACTGCCGGCTCATCATCTGGGTGAATTAACTCAAAGATATTTTGGCTAATCTGTTCTGCGGCTTTGTAACCGAGGATCTGCTCTAGCGCTGGACTGTTGAATCGTATGGTGCCGTCGGCTTCTAAGATGGTAATTAGGTCAGACGAATTCTGAACTAAGGCTCTAAATCGGGCTTCGCTTTGAGCCACGGCTGCCTCGGCTTGCTTGCGAACCGCAATCTCAAAGCGCAACTGCTCATTCAAGTTTTTTAATTCGGCTGTGCGCTGCTCGACTCTGGTTTCTAAATCTTGTTTGGTTTTTTGCAGCGCTTCCTGTGCTCTGGCTGTTGCCACTGCGGCTTCTGTGCAATGTGTGATGTCGGAAAACATGGCTAGCATACAGGGTTGGCCGGCCAGCTCAAGGGTTTCTATGGCGGTGATTGCTGTGCGGAGTTCACCGTATTTTCTCCGTAACTGGACTTTGAATTCACTGATTGAGTGGCCTTTGTGCAGCGTTTGCATGATGTTTAAGCGCTCATCGGCATTCGCCCACATCCCAAGTTCTACAGTAGTGCTACCGATGATTTCTTCCCGGCTGTAACCCATTAGCTGTAGAAATGGGTGATTTGCATCGAGGATGCGGCTATCTGTGAGGCGGATAATACAAATGCTCAGCAAACCTGCATGAAAGACTTTGGAGAACAGTTCTTCACTGTGATCTGGTATTGCCACCTGTTTACGTTTGATGAGTGCTGTCAAGATCGACGCACTGATGAGTGAGAGCGCTAACCCAAACATTTGCAGCGCCTCCATTTGGCTAATTTCACAGCTAGAAAGTAGCATTAAAACCACCAAATCAACTACTTCGATCTACTCAAGCTTTTAACTTATTATACTGTCTTAATTTTTGTGCTTTATCAGTTTGTTGCGATTCGTAGCGTTCACTCATTCGTGACGATTATGACTTGTGCTGATGAGGAAACTCATTTAATATCTTATCTCAAAGGCAAGGATGTGTCATAAAATTGCAAATCTTTATTTATAAAGTTTTTATTAATTTATATAATATTTAGAAATAAATAGTTAACTAAAAGTGCTTTTAAAAATTGCTCATAAAATTTACTTTTTTTTGAAATAAATCGTTGGACATAAAAATTGTCCGAATCAACCCCTGGCTGTCGCCGGCTAAATGTTGCCTGGGATGGGCGTTTGGCCGTTAAAAGAGCAGTTCCAGAAACGATTTTACCCGACTTCATGGAGAAAAGGACATTTTCTGTGACTGTAAGGCTGTCTGAAGGAAGTACCTTAAGAGCGCATACCAGACGCTACAGCTCGAATTTTGAACCGGCAGCGGGTTATGGGGTGGGTGCGCCGGCAGCAGTGAGGGAAACACAATGACAGATTATCGCTGATTGAAACCGGCCTTTTCGCGATTTTAAGCTTAAACCTGTCTTTTCTGGCTAAGCGCTCGCTGCCAGTGCTGTCGGTGTTGCTGCCACAATTACGAGCATCAAAGCAAAAAATAATACAAATAGCAACCTGAAAAAAAAAAGACATTGGGTAATTTTAAATTGACAAAATGTAGCCGATGTACCCCTTTAAATCACAACTGACTTTAACATCATCAAACAACTACCACGGACTACCAATCATTGTAAAGCCGGCCCAAAAGTAAGGATGTTTGAGTAACTGGCTCTGCTTCTGTGCTAGAGAAGAGGGCGACGCGAGGCGTTCTTTAGGTGTTATCAACTCACCATCTTGTAGATAGATTTGACCACTGAGCATAGCCAGTTGCGCCTGCCTGAGAGCTTCCGATTTGATCGGAGCGGTTTTAAGCTGCCGGTAAAACTCACTCATCAGCGCCAACGTACCTTTATCACTGACATACCACAAACTCGCCATTGCCGATTTGACGCCGGCACCGACTGCTAAGCCGGCAAAGCCTAACTCTGCCTGCTTATCGCCTACCGCCGTGCGACAGGCACTTAGCACCAATAACTGCACTTGGGGATTATTCCAATCCATTTGCCGCAGTTGATTCATTTGTAACTTTTTGTCCCACATTTGAATGTAGGAATTACTGGCATTTCCCGAATTAAATTCGCCATGCGTTGCCAAGTGAATAATCCCATAGGGGTAGTTTTCTCGGAGAGATTGCAAGTTTTGTAAGGTGAATTTTTGATTAAGGTAATAATCTTTTGACTGTGTTTCTTGGGCGATGTTAGCTAATTCTAATGGCACCGCCGGCAAATCTGGAAGCTCATTAAATTCTGAAGCTCCCATTGCCAAAATCGGCATATTTTGTACAGATTCATAGCGTAAATCAGTCAGCGTCATACTGGGGATCAGGCTAAAATTGTACTTTTCAATTAAAAATTGTTTGCCATTATGTAAAGCTGCAATGGGTAAGGATCGCAAGCCTGCATCCATTGAAAACAGCAGCGTCTCAATGCCTTGGGCTTTTAGCTCCGGCTCTAGGGGGGCGATGATCCACTGATAAAGTTGTTGGGCATTGAGCAAATAGCCGGTGCTATTGAGTTTTAAGGGATTGGTGATTTGATGGCGAAACTGCTCAGCCACTTGCAGCACAGTCTCTTCCGGGATAGGAACACTCTTGTGAATTGGTTTGCCTTCTGCTGTAAACAAGATGAGTTCTAATTGCTCTGGCTGGGCTATTACATAAATAATGGCTGAGCGGTTGCCGATTTCACGGGCAATTGTTTTGAGAACCTCTTGAATACTTTCCGCAGTCATCAAGGTGGGGGCTTCCATCTCATAGTAATCCCCAACTTCCTGACTCTGAAGTTGCTCGATCTGCGGGACTGCTGCCTCGATATTCCCGGAAGCGAGGTTATTTTTTACCAGTGTAGCGAGGTTGACTTCAGCACCGGCATCGGGCATACCCGACATTCGCTGTGACAGATTGGAACCTTCGCGGGAGCCAAAAACCTCAATCTCTCCTGCCAGAGAACCTACCTTGTGGGGGACTGCTGCCTTTATGCTGCCTCGCCCTACCCAGTTTGAACCCTCTGTGGGGAGTTCGGAGATTTGGGAGTTGCTTGTATTTCCCGTGGCAAGTGGGTTTTCTGCTTGAGCCAGTTCCCCACCTATTGCCGGCACGGCTGGAGAGGGTGTACCAATCCCAACCGGCTCAGCCAGTTCCCCGCCTATTGCCGGCACTGTAGGAGCGACGTTACCACTGCCTGATAAAACAGGATTGCTGGCTGTGCCGGTATTTATAGGAGTCGTTGATAAAACAGGATTGCTGGCTGTGCCGGTATTTATAGGAGTCGTTGATAAAACAGGATTGCTGGCTGTGCCGGTATTGATGGGAGTCGTTACTGTCTCTGAGGGAGGAGTGTTAAGGTTTGGTACGATTTGAGGCTCAATAACCAAAATTGGCTGGTTGTTAGCCGCATTTGGCACCTGTGTCGATGGTGTGCGTGTTTGAACCTCCGTTGGGGGGGAGACATTACAGTTAACCCCTGTACAGTTACTATTTGGCGCTGGAGTAATAGTTGGTGCCGGTGTGGGTTCGGGAATGGGTGCCGGCGCTGGGGTAGGTTCAGGAGTTGGTGCTGGGGTAGGTTCGGGAATGGGTATAGGCGCTGGAGTAATTGTGGGTGTCGGTGTAGGTTCAGGAATGGGTGTAGGCGTTGGAGTAATTGTGGGTGTCGGTGTGGGTTGGGGAATGGGTGTAGGCGCTGGAGTAATTGTGGGTGCCGGTGTCGGTTCAGGAATTGGTGGCGGTGCTGGAGTAATTGTGGGTGTCGGTGTCGGTTCAGGAATGAAAGTCGGTTCAGGAATGGGTGCCGGCGTGGTAATGATTTGAATATTGCCTTGAGTATAAGGGCCGGGAAACGATTGAATGGGGGAGATGGCATTTGTTGAACTGCCAACAATTGCAGCAGCCGTGCCGTTGGTTGTGGCATCACCGACAACAAAGGGTTGATTAACCGGATAACCGCCGCCATGCCGAATCACTATCTCGCCATTTGCTGCACCACCGGCAGAGGAAATACTGCAACCATTTAGGCAGAAGTTTGAGGAAAACGAGCCTGGAACCCGAATAAAATTACTCGCTTCAACCGTAACATTACCGCCTGTACCGGAAGCGCTTTCGGCATTAATAGTATTAACCGTAATATCAATGGGGTCGATTATTACATCACCGGCTTTACCCGATGTAGTGCTGGAGTTGATATCACCGGCATTAATAACTCCTGCACCCAGCACTGTGATATTGCCGCCGCCGGTTGATCCAGAAGCGTTTAAGTTGCCTGAGTAGACGTTGCCGGTGAGTGCTTCTAGGCGAATCTCACCGCCATTACCCGTGCTGTTGCTCGTGTTAATTGTGCCGGCACTGGTGTTGATGCTGCCGGTGGTGCTGGTTGCAGTCACCGCTCGACCTGGATTTATAATATTGCCGGCGATAATATCTCTATCGGCAGAGAGCGTAATCGTGGCGTTATCCGTGCCGCTGAGGGTGCCGCTGGTAAAATTAATCGAGCCACCGGGAGCGAGGGAACGTATCGTTACCGGATCATTAAACGTTAAATTTCCTGTCTGAGTAATAACGCCGCTGCTATTAGCGCTTCCGATAAAAATTTGGGAAAATCCATTTTGTAAGGTATTCAATTCGCCGGAGTCTAAATTCAAGCGAGTGTCTGCCACAGTGCCGCCGACAGTCATGCCTAAACTGGGAGTGAGCTGCTGCAACACGAGGCTGCCGGTGCCTCTAATTTGGGTATTGCCTTGTAAATCAATTTCATCGGCACTTAACGTAACCGTGCCGGTAGCGCCGACTCCTGTCGGGTTAATCGAGCCATTTTGCACCAGAATTCCTGCCGCACCATTTGCACCTGTGCCGGTGAGGCTAATATTTCCCATGCCGGTTGCTTCGACAATGCCGTTATTCGTTGAAAAGAGGCTGCGTAATATAATGCCGTTGTTATTGCTGCCCGTCGCTTCACTCGTTCCCGTCAGAAAAATATTTCCAACGCCTGTAGAGCGCACTGTGGCACTGTCTCGGATTTCTATCCCGTAACCTTCATTGCCACCTTTCCCTGTACCCGTCAGCCGAATATCCCCATCTATAGCGCTAATCAGGGAATTAATATCCCCCAGATCGATACCCACACCAACTTGCGGTTCACTACTGCCACCAGTCCCCTCAAGGGTGATACTACCCGAACCCGTGGCTCGCACTGTCGCGCCGCTAAAAAGGATGATGCCGGTACTGCCGTTGCCTGTGGCGTTGGCAGAAGCGGTGCCAGTCAGGCTAATATTGCCGGTGCCGGTTGTTTCTATGATGCCGCTATTGCGAAAAATAATACCGTGGTTATGACTGCCGGCTCCTGTGCTGTTCCCCGTTAGAAAAATATTCCCAACGCCTGTAGAGCGCACTGCACCGCCGTTTTGAACTTCTATACCAAAACCGTTACTACCGCCGTTGCCAGTACCTGTAAGCCTAATATCCCCATCTACGGCACCGATCATTGAGTTAATGCCTGCCACATCGATCCCAATGCCGGCTGAGGTTGAATTGCCGGCAATCCCTTCAAAGGAAACTGTGCCGATGCCGCTAGTTTGCACCAATGCCCCGCCATAAAGCGCGATGCCAGTGTTTCCAGTTCCAATAGCATTAGCAGAGCCGGTGCCATTGAGGCTAATATTGCCGCCTGTGGTTTGCACAGTGCCGCTATTGGTGCTTGAATACTGGCGGAGGATAATGCCGTGGTTCTGGCTGCCCGTCGCCGTGCTGTTTCCTGTTAGGGAAATATCCCCACCGGCTGTGGAATCGACTGTAGCCCCGCTGCGAATTTCAATGCCGAAACCGTCATCAATGCCGCTGCCTGTACCTGTCAGGTTGATATTCCCACTGGTGGAGCTAATAATCGAGTCATTGGTATGATCGATGCCAATATTACCAGTTGCTCCATTACCGCCGCTACCTTGGAGTGTGACGCTGCCGGTGCCGGTGGCTTGCACTGTACTGTTAGAAAGATTGATCGCGGTGTTATTGTTTCCGGTGCCGCTAGGAGAGCCGGTGCCATTGAGCGTAATATTCCCTGTGCCGGTGGATTGCACCACCGCACCGCTGTCAAGATAAATTCCTAGGTTGAAGTTCCCAGTGCCATTACCGGCACCTGTGAGTGTGATATCTCCATCCGCTGAACTCACCCTGGAACCGGCTCCAGTCAGGTTTATCCCATGATTGGCACTGTCCCCAACACCGCCGGTGCCTGTTAGTTGAATCGTTCCCGCGCCGTTTGTTTGCACCTGGCTGTTACTAATGTAAATGCCTTCATTACCCGAACCCGTGGATGCTCCTGTGCCGGTGAGTGCAATGTTTCCACCTCCAGCATTAATGCTGCTATTGAGGATACTAACCCCTTCACTGGCTGAAACATTGCTTATACCGTTACCCGTGAGGTTGCCACCGTTTGTATTAATCGTGGCATTGCTGATAGAAAGTGTGCCATTACCTGTCCCGTCGGCATCAGCAATGAGATCGATATTTCCATTGGTGGTGATATTGCTATTGACTGTTATATTGCTGCCGACAATTGCGCTCAAGGAAGGAGCGTTGAGGGTAAAACCATTGGTGCTGATAGTGCCGGCACCTACAGGTGAGCGCAAAATTAGTGGATCATTAAAGATAACGTTATTTCCTAAAGAGATGGCACCGCTGCTGTTATCGCGTCCGATAGTGATGGCACTAAAACCATCTTGCAAAACGCCGATCTCTGTATCGGTAATATCCAAGATTCCGGTGTTAGCGCTATCAGCAGCCCCGATGGTAATCGGCTGATTAACTGTAAACGGCTGGAGGGTAAGGCTACCAGTTCCAGATACAGAGCTGGCAAAGTTAATCTCATCACCCGTTAGCGTTAAATTGCCCAATGCAGCGCTATCGCCTACCGCATTTGCAAAACTGATGGTGCCGGTGCCGGCATTAACCGCCAGATCGAAGCTACCGTTCACCGTATTGTTAAATGAAATATTTCCTGATATGTCTCTGTTCCTAATAATGATGTTATTGTTAATAACAACTGGGCTGTTGAAAACGATAGGATTATTGTTAGTTTCTACATCGCTATTGAGATTAATAATGCCATTGCTGCTCGTTAATTGAATGCTTCCTCCCGGAGTGGGAAAACTCCCATAGGCAAGGATATAATTTGTAAAGATGCTTCCGCTAGCAGTGAGGCTAATATCGCTGCCGTTCCCAGCGGCATAACTTACTGAGTATAAATTCCCTGCCAGTATATCACCGCTACTGCTGTTCAGGGTAATCTTGCCCCCATTGCCGCTGCCACTAGATGCGATAATATCGCCTGTTTGAATATTGCCGCCAGCACTAATATTAACCTGACCCCCGTTACCACTATAAGAACCCGTAATGTAGGCTTGCGCCTCAATATTGCCGGCTGTAATTGTGCCGACTGGCGCGGATAAAGTAACATTCCCGCCAGTTGGAAAATTCAAATCTCCTAAAAAATCATCATTAGCCTTAGTATCAATATTTCCTATCTGAAGATTGCCGCTATTAGCAGTTAAATTAATGCTGCCGGCTGGGGCAACATTGGAATCACTGGTAATAATATTTCCTACCGTTATACTAGCTCCAGAAACGGTTAAGTTTCTCCCTAAAGCGCTAATTGTGTCGCTAGTGTTCATTGAAAAAGAACCGCCTCCAACATTATCGGCATCCGCCGTAAATGTAATTGAGCCGGTGCCAGGTTGAAAAGTGAGGAAATTGTCTGTTAAGTCATTAATTGTAATATTATTGCTGGCTTCGAGGAGGACATTACTATTACCTGATAGGGTTTCCAGTGCGGTTTCAGAAATGGTATAGGATGTGCCGGCATCTTCTCCTGAGAGGATTTGAGCGTCCGCTACTTGGGGATCGTTCGCACCGGCACTTCCATCAATAATAGTGATATCTACCGGATCGAGCAGTAAACTGCCGAAATTGCCTGTAGTCGCGCTTAAATCTGCACTGCCTCGAAAAATTAGTGTTTGTTTGCCGGATACTTCTGCAAACCCGCCATTGCCTGAATTGCTACCGCCACGAGCGCTCAGATGGCCAAAAAAGCCGATTGTCTGATCCGCCCAGACGATAACTCGTCCGCCATTCCCGTTTAACAACGCATCGGCATTAATAACGGAGTCACGGCTAACAAAGGTGCGTAAGGCATTAGGGACGCTTCCTAAACCTTTGTAATCTCCTCCAATTCGCACATCTCCGCCGCCGTTGCTACCAGAAGCATTGATGCCGGCGTTAAATAACCCAACTTTGTCGCCAAAAAGGTTAACTTCTCCCCCACTTCCTGCCGCTACCGCAGACACATCAATATTGCCGGCTGTAATTGTTGTTCCGCTGTTTGTGGGGATAGTAATTCCAGACCCTGCTAACTGTACCGTACCATCAGGATTAACCGTTAATTCTGTTGCATGATTAATATTTCCACCTGTAAGTAACTGCGGTAAAGATGGAATCGGTAAGATCCAGTTTTCTGGTAAAGATGCCGTGCCGACATTTGCAATGGGTTGAACTTCTAAACTTAATAAATGTCCCTGTTGAGAAAGACGCACGAGGCTGTCTCCGGGGATTGCTGCCAGGGTAATATTGCCTGCCGGTGCCCTCAAGTTTCCGGTATTAATAACTGTGCCACCTAAAAAGGTGAGATTTTGCCCCTGGGAAACGCTCAAATCACCAAAATTGACGATTCCACCCGGATGACTCATTGGGAAGGCAAAGGCGCTGGGAGTCCCCACTAAAGCCGCATAATCATTCACTCCAGAAGCGCTAAACCAACGTGATCCAAATCCAATTCCGCCGGCAGTTGTCGCCGTGAAAGAAGCCGGCACGTTTAAGCTGGAATTTGGGCCAAATACGATGCCGGCTGGATTCATTAAAAATAAGTTGGAATTGCCGCCGGTTACTTGAATTAATCCGTTGATATAGGAAGCGTTACCGCCGCTGATGCGTCCTAAAATATTTTCAATTTGCGGATTAGAAACAAAATTAGCAATCTCACCTGAATTTAAGCCAAAGCGCTCAAAGCTATGGAATAAATTCGCCTGATCCTTCGAGAGCTGTCCTCCAGTAATGTTAATGGTGTTGCCGTTTTGAGTCGTCGTTGTGTTGGTTCCATCAGTTGCCGGTTTAATCGATTGTGCCGGCACTTGTGAAGGCATCAGTAAACAGGACAAACTCAACACAAAAACAGAACTCGAAAACCGCCGAACTCCTTTTGATTTGCGTACTTTGAGGGTTGACTTATGTAAATTGTTCATGTTAAGCGCCAAAGCTTGCTCTTACAGGATAGCTTCAGCATCCGTTGTCTGTTAAGGGGCTATGGCTGCGCTTGCTCTAAAAAAACGAAACTTTAATAAGTTTTTACAATGACTATGTCGTTTTTTCACAAATACGATTAAATTTAAGCCAGTTTAGTAGGATGGGTTGCGCTTCGCTTAACCCACCCTACTGATAAATTAAAGTTCAATGCGCGACATCGATCAACTTGTTGTGAATCACCCTATAGCCGCTTAAATTACTTTAACAAGGCTAGGCGTGAACGACAGACAACCCAAAGAATTATTAGTCGATCAGCAAGACAATCTTGCCAGTCATCGAACCCGTTTCTTGGAGTCGATGAGCTGCTACAGCCTCTTGCAATGGAAACGTTTTACCCAAATGAATTTTGAGCCGGCCCTCATCAATCAGAGTGGCACATTGTTGCAAAATCTTTGCCTGATCTTCCTGATATTTCGCCAAGCCTTGAAACATCGGTGTGAGCATCAGTTCTAGACTAATTCGCAAGTTTCGTAGCCGAGCGACTTTCAAATTTCCATCTTCAGGTGCTGGCTCTAAAATGGTGACAATATCGCCATAAACTCGCACCGCTGGACAACTTTTATAAAACGTTTCTCCCCCAACGGTATCGAAAACAATATCCGCACCTTCTCCATCCGTCCAGTCTAAAGTTGCTTGAACAAAGTCCGTTTCTTTGTACAAAATCGCTAAATCAGCACCGAGTTGCCGGACAAACTCCGCTTTTTCTTCATCTCCCACCGTTGTGCAAACCTCAGCACCTTGCAATTTTGCCAGTTGAATTGCCACATGACCAACCCCACCGGCACCGGCATGAATTAACACTTTTTGGCCGGCTTGCAAGCGTGCGCGATCATAAAGCGCTTCCCAAGCCGTCAACAGAACCAGAGGCGCTGCTGCGGCTTCAGCAAAGCTCAATGAAGCCGGTTTTTTAGCTGCAAAGCGCTCATCAATAACCGCATATTCTGCATAGTTGCCGGTAGAGCCACCAAGTCCACCATTGCAGAAATAAACTTCATCGCCGGCATTAAACTTACTAACAGCACTGCCGGTTGCTTCCACAATGCCGGCACCGTCGCATCCCAAAACTGCCGGTGTTTGATCAGGGTAAAAAGTCCCCCGTTTACGAAGTTTAGTATCGATGGGATTAACCCCGGCTGCTTTTAACCGCACTAAAATTTCTGTATCTTTTTCAATATTCGGTTGTGGAATATCTTGTAATTGCAAGACTTCTGGATCGCCGGCTGCGGTCATCACCACTGCTTTCATAATTGCATTCCCTGTTTAACTGCTTTGCTCGATTAGCTAGATCCTACCTCACTCTAATTCAATCGGAGCCAACAGCACCCTACCGATAACCCACCTTTAAAAATTACCAATTTTCTGGTTGCAAAATTTCTCGACAGCAACCCAAATAATTATATTACCGATAAAAACCCCAACCTTCCCAAAAAACCGCAGATCACAACCTCATAATCTTAAAACATCAAAAAAACTAAAAATATTATCCTCCCAACCCTTAACCCATCTGTGTTTATCTGTGTGCATCTGTGGTTAAAAAACTCTTGAAAAACCCTGTTGGTAATCGCAAAAGCCTCGACCGTTTTTAATCGCGCCACAAAGCAATACCGCCTAATAAACCACTAATATTCGGCACAATTTTGACATTTGCCGGCAACTCCAGCGAGACTTTTTTCGCCTCACCGCCGCCAATATAAAGGCAATCATAATTAAACAAACGTCCAAGGGTGCCAATCGCTTTTTCCAAGCGCCGGTTCCACCGTTTTTGACCGATATCATCCAACGCCGTACGCCTTAATTGTTGTTCGTAGGTTTCCCCCTTGCGAAATGGATGATGTCCCATTTCTAAATTCGGCACTAATTTACCGTTCACAAAGAGTGCAGAACCAAAGCCGGTGCCCAAAGTAACCACCAGTTCAACTCCGTTGCCGGCAATTGCGCCCATTCCCTGCATATCCGCATCATTTGCCACGCGCACCGGCTTGCCTAACCGCTCTTGCAGCGCCGCCGCCAGGTCAAATTCCATCCAAGCTGGGTCTAAATTTACCGCCGTATAAGTAACCCCGTTTCGCACCACACCGGGAAATCCCACAGAGACGCGATCAAATTCTCCCTGTCCGGCGGCTAATTGGGCGATCACCGCGAGTACCGCATCCGGTTTGGGGGGTTGCGGCGTCTCCATCCGACTACGTTCCGTCAGCGGTTCACCGGCTTCATCCAAGACGATTACTTTAATACCACTGCCGCCAATGTCTACGGCTAGGGTGCGGGCCGATCCAGTTGTTTCAACCATTTTAGGCAAAAGATGAGGTGGTTGATGATAGTTCGAGATCCCCCAACTCCCCTTAACAAGAGGCGCTGGGGTATCCCAGGAGAGTCTTCCTACATAGTCAGTGATTGAGTATTTGTTTCAATCAATTTTGCCAAATCCTGCAAGAATGCCGCAGCATCGGCACCGTAGATAATCCGGTGGTCACAGGTGATATTGACCGTCATTTGCCGGCGTACACCCATCATGCCATCTTCGGTCGCCACCACTTGAGGCCGCGCCCCTCCAATTGCCAGAATGGAACCTTGTCCAGGCGGCAAAATCGCATCGAAGCTATCCACCCCGTACATTCCCAGGTTTGACAAAGTGAAGGTTCCTGTGGTATATTCCGCCGGCTGTAATTGCTTGGCTCTGGAGCGCTCCACTAAATCCTTCCAGCTGCGAGACAGGGAGTAAATATCAACTTGATCGGCATTTTGTAACACCGGCGTGATCAAGCCGCCGCCTTCCATTGCCACGGCTACCGCAATATTGATTCCGGAGTTATGCTGAATTCCCGCATCTGTGTAGCTGGCATTTAGCAGCGGGTGTTTTTGCAGTGTCACCGCCACGGCTTTTGCCAGCAGGGCCGTCATGGTAACGCCTTTGGACTTGATTTGCTTGTAAAGCTTATCTAAATTGTCCGTGGTAATGGTGTAACCCACACGGAACACCGGCACTTGCAAACTCGCCACCATATTCCGCACCACTGCATTTTGCAGGGTGTTGAAGGGCACCACTTGGCCCGGTGCCACAGATACCGGGGCGGCGGGGGCTGCCGGCTTCACTTGAGGTGCCGGGGCCGGGGCCGGTGTCGGTGTCGGGGATGTCATTCCTGGCGTTGCTGTGGCACCCACCGGCTGTTTCGCCTTCCCGGCAGCCGCTTCCACATCCTCTGCCACGATCCGGCCATGTGGGCCACTTCCGTGCAGGGACTTCAAATCAACGTTAAGTTCCTTTGCCAGCTTCTTAGCGCGGGGTGAGGCAATACTGCGTCCGTTTTGCCGGCTGGTGCTTGCCTGAGTAATTGCCGGTTCTTCAACTTTGGACTGAGTTGCTGCTGCCGGCTCAGGAGTTGCACTTTTTGCTGCCGGCTGACTTTTGCCAGCGGCTTGCTGCTTGGCGCTTTCAATTTCTGCTTCTGTTTCGGCGACTAAAGCGATGGCAGCACCAACCGGGGCGGTGTCGCCGGCAGATACGATGATCGTGGCTAGATACCCTTCATAGAAGGACTCCACATCCATATCTGCCTTGTCAGACTCGACCACCACCACCGTTTCACCTTTTTCGATTTTGTCCCCTGGAGATTTTTCCCAAGAGACGATTTTGCCTTCGGTCATGGTGGAACTGAGGGCCGGCATGAAAACTTCGTGAATCATAAGGAGGCGATCTGAATCGACAATTAAAACGACAGCAGGACAAGATTGAATTGTACCCTGTTTAGGGGTAAGGGAAAATAGAGAGGAATTCGGGGCTAGGTAGAAGAGAGGGAGTGAGTGGTTGAGTGGACTCAGCACTCAGCACTCAAAACTTAGCACTCAGACTAGAGATCGCCGCGAATTTCCTCTACCACACCATCGCGCAGCAGAATTTCAACTTGCATTTTGTGAATCAAGTTGTCACCGCGCTCAATGCGGAAAAAGCTTTCAATTTGACCTTGGTTGACCTCTTGTTCAAGTTCTAACTGCTGCACTTGTTGCAACTGTTGTAAAATTTGATTTTTTTGCTCTAGCAGCTCACTTTTCTTTTGATTCACCTGACCTTGAATGTTTTCAATTTGTTGCATTACCTGAGGGCCGGGGGGCTGCAAGCTTTGCCTCTGAATTTCCGAAATCATCCGCTGCCCTTGCATTTCTAGCTGTTGCAACTGACTGTCTAGTTGGTTGATTTGGGCTTGGAGTTGCTGTTGCGCTTCTTCTTTCCACCGCGAGGTGACGATAGCTTTAACCGTAATAGCGCGTTTCAGTAATAAAGAGTTGGCCGCATCCATAAACATTGCTCTGGGGAACGCTTAGTATTTCGGGATCAAGAAAACATCCCGTTAATCATATCGCGGTAGTGTTCCATCACAACGGGTCGCTTAATTTTCAGCGTTTGTGTCATCATGCCGTTTTCGATCGTAAAGGGTTCGGCAATTAGGCGGAAGGGTCCAATGCGGTCGTCTGGGCGGTATCCAGGCCGGTTTGGTACTTCACGATTTAATTCTTGGCGGAACAACTCTTGCACCGGCTTAGCACTCAAATCAAGTTCTTTTCCATCTGCCGGCAGCGGGATATTTTGCTCAATTGCCCATTTTTGCAGTGCGTCTAAGTTTGGCACAATCAAAGCCCCTAGCACTTTTTGGTCTTGACCGACTAACATAATTTGGTCAATGTAAGGACTACGAACACAGGCATCTTCAATCGGCTGAGGCTCGATATTTTCCCCATTGGTTAGCACAATGGTATCCTTGGCGCGACCTGTGAGTACCACATCATTACCCGGTGTTAGCCAGCCCAAGTCGCCGGTGTCAAACCAGCCGTCTTTGTCAATTGCCTTACTTGTTGCTTGGGGATTTTGAAAATAACCTTGCATGAGTTGCGGCCCTCGCGCCAGAACTAAACCACGTTCACCGGCAGGTAAGACTTGGCGAGTTTCTGGATCGACAATGCGAATTTCAGTTGCCGGTAGAGGCCGGCCAGATGAACCGCGCAAGTTATGCCAGGGACGCCGTGCAGTTAAAACCGGCGTGGTTTCTGTTAAACCGTAACCTACCAGCAATTGCACATCAACAATTTCAAAAAAGTTTTCCAAGTGCATTGCCAGGGAACCGCCTCCACAGATGGCGTACTTCATCCGCCCTCCTGTGGCTTCCCGAATCTTGCCGTAAACCAGCCGGTCTGCGAAGGTATGGAATGGCCAGAAAGCGGCTGTTTTGATGCCGGCCAGTAACTTTTCAGGAAGTGAGGGAGGATGAGGTTCTAGGCGCAATTCTTTCAGCGTGCGGCGAGATTCGATGTAGCTTTGACTGAAGCCTAGCAAGGTTTTCACCAACTTTTGTTTGTTTGCCGGTTGTTCACGAAATTGTTTCTGAATCGCTTCATAAATCGATTCCCACAGACGGGGAACGGCGATCAAATACTGCGGCTTGTACTGTTTCAAGTCTTGTTTGACGTAGCGAATGTTGGTGTAGATTTGGGTGCAGCCTTGGGAGAGAAGGAAGTATTCCCCAATACGCCCGAAGCTGTGCCAGGTGGGAAGAATCGTCAGGGCGCAGTCGCCCATGTGCGCTTGCAATGCCACCCCAAGAGTATTAATTTGGTGCAGGAAGTTTGCATGGGTGAGGATGACGCCTTTTGGTTTGCCGGTGGTGCCAGAGGTGTAGAGAAGGGTGGCCAGAGTTTGGCCTTTTGGCATGGCTAGCCTGAGCGTTTGGCTTGCCGCTTCTGCCATCAGTTGGGTGTAGTTGACAATTTTTAAGGTTTCTGATTCGGGGGGTTGTTCATCTGAGAGTAAAACGACCCACTGCACCGGCAAGTCGTCTAGCTGGGGACGCAGTTTTTTTAGTGTGGCAAGGTTTTCTACGACTAAGCCGGTGCTGCCGCTATTTTCTAAGATATACAGCAGTTCATCGCGATCTGCTTGAGAGGATCTGACGGCATCTGCGCCGCCGGCTGTCATAATGCCTTGATCGGCGATGAACCACCGGGGATTGTTATCAGAAAACAAGGCAACACGGGGGGGAACTCCGTCGATTGCTGGAGGTAAACCTAATGACTGGATGCCGCCGGCAAACTGTTGTATTTGATCGGCAAGTTGGGTATAGGTAAGCTTTACTTCAGGTTTGCTGTGGGGGTCCCACAGGGCAAGTGTTTGGCCGAACCGAGAACGCGCTAGAGGCCAAATTTCTGGCAGAGACTGCACAGAATTGTACTCTGCCATGTCGGCAACGTTGGCGCGTTCTCGCTCGGTCATGTAGGAATAAAGGTCGGTGGCGGGGCGATTCATGACTTTAATTGTGAGTTTTAGTGGGTAAGTTTAAGTATGTGAGGTGATTTGACGGGCTGTGCCAATTTTATGACAGTTGTTGAAGTTGCATTCGCTTCGCTTTTGGTTAATTTTTGTTTTTTAACCGCAGATGCACGCAGATAAACGCAGATAAGGTTGA
This sequence comes from Microcoleus sp. FACHB-68, assembly GCF_014695715.1. Taxonomy (NCBI): domain Bacteria; kingdom Bacillati; phylum Cyanobacteriota; class Cyanophyceae; order Oscillatoriales; family Microcoleaceae; genus Microcoleus; species Microcoleus sp. FACHB-68. The sequence goes on along the minus strand of NZ_JACJOT010000016.1, from coordinate 146,263 downwards.
GGGTTGGATGCAAGGGTTGGTTTTAGGGTTGCTTTTCTGGCTGTGTGAGTGCTTTTTGTCCGTTTCGCACCCATGCGCCGACTAAGCGAATTTCTCCATAACTGTAGGTTTCCTCTAAATATTCATAAACGGGTTTGAGGGCGTGGGTTCCGACGGCTTCGATGGCTTGCAAAATTCTCTGCCGATCTGGTAGTGGCACGATCTGGTTTAAATCTACCGGCTGATTCATTTCTATCAGTTCAGCTAGATGGTTGGTGATGGTGGTGGGTTTGAGGTTGCGCTGTTTAGCAATTGCTTCGACGCTTAAACCTTGCCGGTGCAATTCCAGTGTTTGCATTTGGGTGTAAGTGGGAAGGTGGGCTGAATCTGGAGAGTTTTGTTTGAGGGTTGCCGGTTCTGGTGAAGCGCTGTTATTGAGACTCGCCCGTGGGCTAATGCCGTGTTCTTGACAGTAAGCTTGGATTTCGGCAATGAAGCGCTGCCCGTATTGAGCGAGTTTATAATCTCCTACGCCGGAAATTTGGCTAAATTCTTCAGGGGTTAGGGGTCTTTGCTGGGCCATCAATCGCAGGGTGGAATCGGCAAATACCATGTAAGGGGGGAGGGATTGCTCGTTAGCAAGTTGTTTGCGAAGTAACCGCAGCCGGCTTACCAGCATTTCTACTTCTGCTGAGTGGCGATCTTTGTCTGTCTCGGTGCTAGCTGCCGGTGCGCTGGGAACGGCGATTGAAACTGAGCGTTGTTTTCGCAAAACTTCCCAACTGCGTTCGTTGAGTTTCAGGACTTGATAACCATCTGCGGTTTCGTCTAATAAACCTTGGTGCACGAGTGATCGCCCTAGTAGTTTCCAATCATCGGCGGTTTTATCCATCCCGATGCCATAGGTTGAGAGTTCGTGATGTTTGTACTGTAAGATTTTCTCTTTTTTGGAGCCGCGCAGTACGTCAATAATATAGGTCATGCCGAAGCGTTCTTTGCAACGAGCGACGCAGGAGAGGAATTTTTGGGCTTCTATTGTCCAGTCTTGGATGGGTTTGGGCTGCCGGCAGTTGTCGCAGGTGTCGCAGTTGCCGGCAAATTCTTCGCCAAAGTAACTCAGTTGGATGGTACGCCGGCAGTCTGTGCCTTCGGCATAATCGATCATGCGGCGCAGTTGTTGATGGGCGATTCGCTGTTCTTGAGGGTCTGGTTTTTGGTCGATGAAGTGTTCGATGCTTTTTTTGTCGCCATAGCTGAAGAACAGGATACAGCGTGCCGGCTCTCCATCTCGCCCTGCCCGTCCCGATTCTTGATAATAGCTTTCTAAGTTGCGGGGCAAGTCGTTATGGATAACACAGCGCACGTCGGGTTTGTTAATACCCATGCCAAAAGCGATGGTGGCAACCATAACTTGCACATCATCGCGAATGAAGCGAGTTTGATTGATGCTGCGCTGTTCATCGCTCATACCGGCATGATAGGGCAGGGCGGAAATTTTATCTTGTTGCAATTTAAAAGCAAGTTCATCGACTTTGCGCCGGCTGAGGCAATAGATAATGCTGCTGCCACCGGCTTGTTTGATCAGTTGCAGGAGTTCTCTATAAGATTGCTTGTTTTTGGGGCGAACTTCGTAATAAAGATTAGGCCGGTTGAAACTGGCGATATGAATGCAAGGTTCTTGTAGCGCCAACTGCTGGATAATATCTTGACGTACACGGGTGGTGGCGGTGGCAGTCAGCGCCATGATCGGGATGTCTGGGTAGCGCCGGCGCAAGTGTTGCATTTGCCGGTATTCTGGGCGGAAGTCGTGCCCCCACTCGGAGACACAATGGGCTTCATCGATGGCAAAGGCGCAGACACCCAGTTGAGATCGCACTTGCTCTAAGAAGGGTAAAAATCGGTCGGCTAAAAGCCGTTCTGGGGCGACATAGAGCAGTTTAATGTTGCCGGCAAGGATGGCTTCTTCACGCGCCCGGACTTCTTGCCAGTTAAGGGTACTGTTAAGAAAGGTTGCGCCAATACCGTTATTTTGCAGCGCTTCTACCTGATCTTGCATTAAGGCGATCAGCGGCGATACCACCACTGTGACGCCTGGTTTGAGGAGTGCCGGCAACTGAAAGCACAGGGATTTTCCGCCGCCAGTGGGCATGATGATCAGCGAATCCCGGTGGGCTAAGGCGTCCTCTACAATCTGCCGTTGTCCGGGACGGAAGCTGTCATAGCCAAAAAAATGTTTGAGTGCTTGTTCTAAAGACAAGGGCTGGGTTGCCGGTAACGGGATTTTTGCTGACATTGCCCTCAGTGTGTCATGTACCTCTCACTTATTTTATGGGTTGAGGGTGCCGGTGTCTGTTCCCGACAGCCGAGCACTTCATTAATTCTTTAAAGATTTGTCCAATAAAGCTGCCGGTATAAATTCCTGTCGCTACCGGCTGTCTGCGTTCGATTTTACTTGAACTTGCCGGTCTTTCTCTTGGAATTTTGCGTAAAGAGGGATACACGTATCCGGTTATTTGCCGGTTGTAAAGAAATTTGTATTAGTGCAGAATTTCGCATCTAGTGACCTTAAAAGGTCTTGTGAGGACAGGAAATGGTTATCCCCTTATGGTTGCATCCGACATACAATCCCCGTAGCCACCGGCTTTGTTTAATCAAGTCTGAAACTTCTGAGATTGAGGAGTTGGCTATGGGTTCGCTTTCGCAGGTGACACCGGCTGCTGTGGTTCCTGCCGTTGAAGTCGTTGTAGATAGCAGCTTTGTTTGCCCCATCACAGCGCAGAGTTTGCCGGAGTGCGCCTGCATGAAATCATCCCTCAAACTCCATGACTTTTGTGTTTTCTGTCCCGCAGCGCGGTTATCAAGCTAGTTGCAATTCAAGAAGCAGAGTTTCTGGTAGTTATGCCAAATATTAGTGTGAGAAAATTCTTTTTTGAAATTGCCAGATCCTCGCCGCAGTCAGAGCCGGCAGCGAATAGCGATTCCTCCCAAATTCAACATTTTTGCCTTTAAAATTGCCAGGGGAGTTTACTGTACCGAGATGCTCAGGCACAATGTTGGGTAAGCAGTTTTTAGTGGAGTCTCTTATGCCAAAAGCAGTGTGGAACGGTACTGTGATAGCCGAAAGCGATCAAGGTCAAGTGGTGGAAGGCAATTATTATTTTCCGCCGGATGCGATTAAGCAGCAGTATTTCAAGGAAAGTAACACCCACACCACCTGTCCTTGGAAAGGGGTTGCGAGTTATTACAACGTTGAAGTTGAGGGTCAAGTTAATAAGGATGCGGCTTGGTACTATCCGCAGGCAAAGGATGCAGCGAAGAACATTGAAGGATATATCGCATTTTGGAGAGGCGTGAAAGTTGAATAAAGGGTAAATTTTCTTTACCTTTTTTAGGGGCGGTAGATATACCGCCTCTGCTTTTTTCTTTGACTACTTATTCACGACTTCTTTATGCCGGCGCTGTTGGATGAGCCATCGAGCGATTAGCCCTACTAAAATGCCGAGAAAAGCACTCATGAGCAGGGATGTAATGAAGGGATGAAGGGTGCGCGAGGTAAAGGGTGGGTGAATAGGGTTTTCCGGCGTTAGGTGAGTGGAACTGCTAGCAACAACCACGGCTGTTCCGATGCCGGCTCCTAACCATTTGATGGTGTCTTGCCGGCAGATTGCTTGCTCAGCTTGTTCAATTTCTACCATGCCTCTAATCGCGCTTAGCAGTTTTTCCAGCAAGCCCGATCCATGCTCAAAATAACCCAAATCTGCTTGAATTTCTTCTTGTAAATATAGACAGTTTTTTCGACTAAAGATTTCTAGAAAAATTAAATTATCTGATTGCAGCTTCGCTTGAATTTTAGCGAGTTTTTCTTCATAACACTGGGCATTCATTTTAATCATGTGCCGGCACTGGTCTAAATCTCGCAGTAATCTAGAATATTCCAATGCAGCCTTGGGAATTTTTTTCAATACTCCTTTATATTGAAATAATTCCTGACAATATAAATCATTTTTATCACCTAAGCACTCAATTTTTTCAACTTCATCCTCTATGGTTTTGTAGGCATCATAAATATTTTTATAAACTTTCCGGCTGTTGAGATAAGATTGAACAACTTTGCTTCTATAATAAAATAAATCCATTAATTCTTTATAGCATTTCTCAAATTTTGTGTCAGTTACCGTATGGCAAAACAACCAAACTAAAATGTGCTGGTGAGGTGGGGGCTGATTGATAATGCCATATTCAAAAATAGCACTGCCAAAAAGTAGGCCGTCTCGATTGAATTTAGGACGGTGTAAGGGATCGGGAATGAATTCCTCAACACATTGATCTGCAAGTTCTCTTAAAAACTGTTTATCTTGGTAATTTTGTCCCTCTGTTAGCCAAGCTGTAATTAACAGCGTTTGACCCAGAGATGACTCAATAAACTCTGGCAGTAAGCAACTATCTGGATTGAACTTACTCAGAATCGAAAGGTCTACAGACTCTGTTTTCTTGCCATTTTCTCGATCAGGCCGGCGAAGATTTAGCCAAAGCGCATAACTGTCATGAGTTTGCAGCGGATAAGCAAAGCCAGAAATTTTGACAACTTGATGATCGTTTAAGAGCAACTGACCATTAAGCGGCAAAGAAACTTTATTGTCTTTAATTTCCGTTTCTTTCAGTAAATCAACACGCGGACTATCTGAAAACTTTTGCTGATCTAACTTTTGTGTCAGCTTGAGGTCTTCAATTTTAAGTTTTTCAAAGATTTGATCGCATTTTCGCCACAACTGGTTGTTAGACTGTTCCCCAGTAGAGTCCCCATAGCCGTTGCGGAGATGAAATGCAAACAGGTGGATGTTAGGCGCGTAGACTTTATGATTCATGGCTTAGAAGTTTTGACGGTGAGTCATTAATCCTGTCTTTAACTGCCTTGGGTAGGATAAAACAAAGATTTTTTTTAATTAGCAATTCTTCGGTGGGGTGTCCGTGGGGACTGTGGTATTTTCTATATGATAGCTAGCGAAACCGGCATTGATGAGCTAACAGTCGTTTTTGCATTAATCAAGAATAGTACCACCAGCAAGGCAGTTATTGTATTATTTAAAAATTTCGAGTTGGCACATTCCTCGCCTCGTTGGGCCAATTTCAATATTAAATCAGATTGATTTACAGGGAAACCAACAAGAGAGAAAGGGGAAAAAGTGACACCGGCAGCTCATTTTCCATTTCTGTTAAGGCGGTGAGTGAATGGCGGGAATAGGGCCGGCACACAGCCAGCGCCCTTCGGTTTCATTTTGGCATCCTGAAACCTGTTATAACTCCCGCCGGCCTTCTAACGCCCGCGCCAGGGTCATTTCATCCGCATATTCTAGATCGGCACCCATCGGTAAGCCAAAGGCAATGCGCGTCACCTTGGTGAAAAGCTTAAGCGATCGGCCCACATAAAGTGTCGTCGTCTCTCCTTCCACGCTGGGACTAATGGCCAGAATGACTTCCTTAATCTGTTGTCCACTCACCCGCTGCACGAGGGGTTGAATGCTCAGTTGCTCTGGGCCAATCCCATCCATTGGTGAAATGACGCCACCCAAAACGTGATACTTCCCGCGATACTCTCGCGTTTTTTCTAAAGCAATCACGTCGCGGGAGTCTGCAACCACGCAGATCGTCTCGTTGTCCCTGGTAGGGTTGCGGCAAATTTCGCACACCGGCTCTGCTGAGAGGTGAAAACACACTTGACACAACCCGACCTGTTGTTTGGCCTCAATTAAAGCTTGGGCCAGCGCTTGAATTTCGGTGTCTGGTCGCTTGAGGATATGCAACGCTAAGCGCTGCGCGGTTTTAGGGCCAATTCCGGGTAACCGTTGCAGCTGCTCAATCAGACGAGCTAAAGGACGTGTGTAAACTTTGAGCCTCCTTCGGTGGCTGTAAATCTCTATTACTATGATGACATTCCGAGGGAAGTTGCAACTCGGTAATTCCTTAAAATTTTCTATCTGGAAGTTTTGGAGATAGGCCGGCAGCGTGGGATTCGGAGATTTTCAGCTTGGGAACTATGATGAATTAGTTTAAGCAAGGTTTGGTTTGGAAACCTGTATTTCCGCTAACTGCTACATGGCAGGATGCTTCGATTGCTCCTGTATTATTACCGGCATTATTTTTGATTAAGTTGCCGCTTCCGCCTGCGCTGGATTTTGCTAAAATTCCTCCGTTTACTGTGTTATTTTCAATTTGCACATTTTCCATTGAATTAGATTGTTTATTCGTATCTGCCACAACATAAATGAGTGCAGTGTTGGTGATATTATCGAATAAGTTGTTTTCAGTAATATTGACATTACGAATTGAGGGAACTTTATAAAAGCCAATGTAAGAATTACCTTGATTTTTGGTAATAGTCGCTCCATTCACTTGAGTTCCCCCACAGCATTCTTGAACTAAAATTCCTTCTCCATCAACGCTGAGATATTTAGAATCCATGATTCGATGCCGGTAAACTTGATAGTTATTTCCCTCTAGGCGAACATTCCAACCAGACCAATCAATTGCGCGGTTTTCTAAGGTGACGGAACCTTGAGGTTCTTTGATGCCGGTGGGATCTGTCCACCATTGTTTATTTTCGCTATCTTGAATTTGATTATCTTGAACGATTAAACCCTCACCTGATGCTTGAATTCCCACTCGCATACTGTGATAAACCCAGTTATCCCGAATAACAATTCCTTTGCGAAATAATCCTGGCTCGGTTTGAGGGTTGCCGGCAAGGCTATAACCACCGGCTTTGGAACGATTCACGACAATTCCGTAATGATTGCCGTAGTGGAAAGGAACTTTATTACCTTCGGAATAAGTGATAGTATTGTTGCCTTTAAGCGGTCTAACTTTATAACCGGGTTGCTCGTAATTGTCGGTAATCGCGTCGTTAATCCGATTGTTGGCGACTAAAACATTTTCATAAGCATTAATTTTTAAATTTGCGGCAAAGCGATGGCTATATCGCATCCAAGGTTCTTGAAAGGAAGGATTGGGAATATTTGGATCTGGATCAGCAACGTTGTTGTTGCGAATGCCAAAGATCATAATATTTTTGTTTTTCCCGCTATTCGTATCTCCCTCCCAATAAATGCCGGCCCGATTAATATCAATATTGACAAGACCAATATTACTATCTTGATTGGGTGAAGCGGTTAGAATTTTTTTAAAGGCTGTCTGGTTGGGGGTTCCGTTTCCTGATAATTTTGGCTCGTATTTAGGAAAGACAAACTTTGTCGGGGGAGCATAAGAGCCGGCTTTCGCATCTTTAACTGAAGGCGTTTCTCCGCGAATAACAACTCCATTTTTCAGAGAAATACTATCGATAAAATTATAAGTGCCGGCAGGAAAGTAAACCACCCCGCCACCGCCGGCTGATGCCGCATCTCGCGCGGCATTAAATCGCTCGATTGGGGAACCTTTAAAATCTTTTATGTTATAAACACAATTCCACTTAATTTGATTTGTCCAAGAATACGTGGAATTGCCGTAACGAGCGGTTATTGGGTTATCTGTGGGGCTGCCGGTGGCACTACCGCAGGAGGATGAAGGGTTAGCGGTGAATGTGGAGCTTTCAGATTGGGGAATTTCTAAGGCTGTCAGATAATTGTAAGCAACAGACAGACTGTAGATTCCACCAAAAAAACTAAAGAATAAAGCGATAACTAAAAAAACTTGCCAGAACTTTTTAAAACGCCGGTTCGCAGGTTTTCGGCTCATTCGCGATCTCCTTCAAGGGTGATGATCTTTCCTGTGCCACAGTATCATGTGGGTGCAGAATCTTTAGCCCCCTGAAGGAGACAATGCTTGGGAATATAACGCCGGCATCAACGCTTTTGTCTCTAAGAAAAAGAGCGGAGCCAAATAGACTTTTTCGGGTTGACGCGGGGCAAGTGTTCAAACGTTGCAGTTAATTAGCCTTAAATGCTCGCCACCATTGGTTGTGTGAGGAAGCTGAGATTGTTGGTGGGTTGCCGGCAATCACTGCTTTAATCAGTGCAAGATTAGCAGTAGCGAGTGACATCTTCACCGCATTTATCTGCTAGATAGCAAAGTGCACGGAAACGCAGCCCTACCACTTCTTCGTAAAGGGGGTTGAGCTTGCACATGGGGGGAATGTGAAACAGGGTGCGCCCAAACACTTTGATGTCGCGCTCAAACGGGCACTGAGCGGGAATCAGTTGGCAAAGCCGGTGAGCCAATTCGCGGTTTTGGACTTGTACTTGATCGAGCCACTGCCGCAAGGGTTGGAGTGGATCGAAGCCGGGTTTTTGAGATGGATAATTCGCTGTTGTTGCTGCACTCATAGGGGTTTCCGGTTTGGCAATCCAGACCCAGCTTGCAATGGTGATTGTCCGTATGGTATTGTGGGATACATTCATGTTTTTTTCCTCTGTTGGCAGAAGTTGTAGGCACGCCTCTGCCGACTTTCTACAAGACCTCAGCTAGGTTTCCCGGATTTGTGCTGCTGTTAACGGGTTGGCTTTGATTATGAGCCGGCGCAGAAATCCTGAACTTGAGCTGAGCAACTGGGATGCTGTTGCATTCCTCTGTTATTCTGCCCAAAAAGTGAAGACTTTATAAAGGATTAACATCACTAAGTTAAATATTTCTTCTCACCGCCATAAGTGATCGATATCACTACGCGGTGCTTTATATGCTGCTGTCGGCTCAATTCGGTCGCTCATTCCAGGTGATGAGTCAAACAATGCCGGCATCCACTAACGCAGCCGGCTTGACGGGAGCTAAATCTTTAGTAAGTTCTGGCAGCCGGCATAAAGTGGCAATTGCATACAGAGAGGTTTCAGTTGATTCTATGCGGGAACAAGCACTACCCGAAAACCAATGTAGTAGCTCCAATAGTCCGGCACGTTCCTGCTACGATTGGCACTACGGCAGTTCCTGGGGTTGAAGTACCAAGAACCTCCACGCTGCATCCGGCCATAACCGTGCTTTTTACTCAACGGGCTAGAAGCCCCCTCTTCACTCCCATAGAAGTGAATGATATCTCCACCACTTTCCCACGCACTGCCATCAGAAGGCGCACCGTTGTAATTCTCATGCCAGACATCTTGACACCACTCCCAGACATTGCCGTGCATATCATACAGCCCAAAGGCATTGGGTGGAAAACTCCCGGCATCGGTTGTTTCTCGTCGGTTAACGCCTTTTGGTGCTGAGGCGTAGATGTAGTCGCTATTATAGTTAGCCAAATCAGACGTTATTGTCTTACCAAAGTAAAACGGGGTGGTGGTGCCGGCGCGACAGGCATATTCCCACTCGGCTTCGCTGGGTAAACGATAGTTGCGCCCCGTTTTTTTCGAGAGTTTCTGGCAAAATGCAATAGCATCATTCCAAGATACATTTTCTACCGGCCTATTATTTCCTCTAAAGTGAGCCGGGTTATTCCCCATCACGGCTTGCCACTGCACTTGGGTGACAGGGTATTTGCCCAAAAAAAACGGCTGTAGCATTACCGAATGCTGGGGACTTTCACTGCTCTCTCGCTCTTGTTCCGTGGCTGGGGAACCCATGAGAAATTTGCCGCCGGGAATTGCCACTGTTTCTAGAATTACATTGTTGCTGAGATTTTCGACAAAAACGCCCGCTTGTCTGTGCTGTCGACTGACAGTTTCTCCCCTGGCATTGACAGTAACGGTTGTGAATCCAAACGTTGGAGTTTCCGGTTCAGGCGGGTGCGGATTATCTCCTACGGTTTCAGGCTGTTGGTTCCAAAAATTTTTGCTGATCACCAAACCCACACCAACCACACCCGCAAACGCTGTCAGATGTAACAAAGTGCGCCGGGTTATTTTATTGGTAGGTGAGGGAGTCGTTGGGGTGGATGAAGAAGGTGCTGCTGCAACGGAATTCAGCGGCGTGGGTGAAGAAGGTGCTGCTGCAACAGAATTCAGCGGCGTGGGTGAAGAAGGTGCTGCTGCAACAGAATTCAGCGGCGTAGGTGAAGAAGGTGCTGCTGCGACGGAATTCAGCGGCGTAGGTGAAGAAGGTGCTGCTGCGACGGAATTCAGCGCTTGTAACGCTTCTGTTGCATCTTGGTAACGTTGAGTGAAGTGAGAACGCACCATTTTGTCTAAAACATCTGCTAACCCATCGCTGACAGAAACGCGATTTTTCCAAATCACTTCACCATCATTGTCTTCTGGCAATTGATTGGGCGTGATTCCTGTCAGTGCTTGTATGCCAATCATCCCTACTGCGTAAATATCGCTGCTAGGTTTAGGTCTACCCATTGCCTGTTCGATAGGCATATAACCGAGAGAGCCAATAGCAACTGATACATTGGTGTGCCCCTGTGCGTTAACCATCAGTACGCCGATTTCTTTCACTGCCCCGAAGTCTATCAGCATCAATTGGTCATCTTTTTTCCTCCGCATGATATTTTTGGGGTTGATATCCCGGTGGATGATATTTTTGTGGTGAACATCCGCCAAAATTCCCAAAATTTCCTGCAAAAGTTTAATTGCTTCAGGCTCACTCAACTGCTTGTTCTCAGTGAGTTCCTCCGTCAAGTCATGCCCCTCAATATAGTCTTGAACGAGATAAAATTCTCCAGTTTCCTCAAAGTGGGCAAACAGTCGGGGAATGCGCTCACAACTGTTGCCAAGTTTATACAAAACTTCTGCTTCTGTTTCAAACAAACGTCTGGCAACCAGCAACACGGCGGGGTTGGGATCTTTCGGTTGCAGGTGTTTAACGACACACAGGGGATGTCCCGGTAAATCCCGATCTTTTGCCAGATACGTGTCCCCGAACCCGCCGCTTCCCAGCAGCTTGACGATTTCGTAGCGATTCCGCAATATTTTACCGGCAACGAGCATAATCTGTACTCCGGGCAGTGGCAATTTATTGATTTTCGCACAATAGCCCTTGCTCCCGCACCGCACTCGCGCCGGCTATATAGCATCACACAAAAAATGAGGAGAAGAGAAAACTCTCCCCCTCATTTGCTTAATTGGCTGTTAAATTACGAGGCAACTTTAGCCGTTGGGCGGCGGCGTCTACCGGCAGTTTTCATCGGCGGTTCTTGAGGCGTTTGCATCAAGAACACCAGTAAAGGATTGCTTTGCAGTTCGCGGCGCAGCATTCGTTGCAGTTCGCGCTCAATTTGGACATGAAGGCCGGCCCAATCGACTTCCAGTTCGCCATCATTTGAAGGTTTGGCAAATTCTGTCCAGCGATCATTCAATAAACCTGCCAGAATTTCGCTGACCCACTGTTTCAACAGCATTCGCTCAACGGATGATACCACCCCTCGCAGGTGAACTTCCGGTTGCGCTGTCATTTGACCATTCCAGTCAATCGCGGCGGCAATCGTCACGACACCGTCTTCCGCAAGCTGCTGACGTTCTTTCAGGACGTTGTCTTTCACAACACCCGTACGGGAAGAATCCACCAGTTCCAATCCAGAGGGCACTTTATCGGCGATCCGCATACTGGTTTCGGTTAATGCAACAACATCTCCGTTATCGATAATCACCATATTCTCAGCGGGGATGCCCATACTCTGAGCGGTTTTAGAGTGCTGGATTAACATCCGGTGCTCACCGTGAACCGGCAAGAAGAATTTCGGACGGGTGAGGGCAATCATCAGTTTTTGATCTTCCTGACAACCATGCCCGGAAACGTGAATGCCTTTATCTCGGCCATAAACCACGTGAGCACCCTGCATCATCAGCTTGTCGATAGTGTTGACAACGGCGATGGTATTGCCAGGGATGGGGTTAGCGGAGAAGACGACGGTATCGCCTTTGCGGATTTTGATCTGCCGGTGTTCCCCATGAGCAATCCGTGTCATGGCTGACATTGGCTCACCTTGAGAGCCGGTGGTCAAAATCAACACTCGCTCATCAGGTAACTGGCGAATCGCGTGCAACGGCTCAAACAAGTTATCTTCGCACTTGATATAACCTAGGTTGCGGGCGTGTGCGATCACATTCAGCATGGATCTGCCAACGACAGATACAATCCGATTGTGTTTCTTAGCCAGCTCCAAAATCATCTGCAGCCGGTGAACTGAAGAGGCAAAGGTCGTGACAAATAAGCGGCCTGGTACTTGCGAGAAAACCCGATCTAAATTGGGATAAACAGACCGTTCTGAGGGGGTAAATCCTGGGGTTTCCGAGTTAGTTGAGTCGCTCATCAGGCACAGTACGCCTTTTTCGCCATACTCAGCCAATCTTTGAAAGTCGAAAAATTCGCCATCAACCGGCGTGTGGTCAACTTTGAAGTCGCCTGTGTGAATGAGAATGCCAACTGGGGTATGAATGGCAACGGTGAAGCTGTCTGCGATCGAGTGGGTGTTGCGAATGAATTCCACAAAGAATGAGGTGCCAATTCGCACCATATCGCGCGGCCCAACTTTTCTCAGTTCGGTACGGTTGGAAACACCGGCTTCTTCGAGTTTGCCTTCCAATAAGGCCATTGCTAAGCGCGGCCCGTAAATCACTGGAATATCAAATTGCTTTAAGTGAAAGGCAATGCCGCCGATGTGGTCTTCATGACCGTGGGTGACAATCATGCCTTTAATTTTGTGCCGGTTTTCCCGCACGTAGGTCATATCTGGCAGGACAATATTCACCCCGTGCATGGAGTCGCTGGGAAATCCTAAACCGGCATCCAACAAAATCATTTCGTCGTTGTATTCAAAGACGCACGTATTTTTGCCGATTTCGTGCAATCCGCCTAGGGGAATAATTCTTAGGGCTGTTGAAGATTCGTTTTGAGTCATGGACATCCTTTTGATAGATAATTTGGTTGTTAACAGTTGCAAATGAATTTAGCTAATCATTCATTGCTAATTTGCACTTAATCCGCTTCTTTAGTCATTAGCGATTCGCTACTGACATCTAGCAAATAACAGTTTTCCTGAAAGCTCAGGGGTGAGGCATCGCCTTCAAAGTATTCAATTTTGCAAAAAACCTGGATCGCTACCACACGCTCGTTTGCAGGAGAGATAACTCTTTGAGCACCGCTGATAAAGCTTGACTGACTTCAGCCGGTGGATCGCACAGGGGTAAGCGTGTTGAACCCACATCCCAGCCTTGAAGTTTAAGCGCTGTCTTAACTGGAATTGGATTGGTTGTTGCAAACAGGGCTTTAAATAGGGGGAATAATTGCAGATGAATTTGAGTGGCTTTGCCGGTTTTGCCAGTTTCAAATGCTTCGATCATTTCTTGGAGTTGTTCTCCCACCAAATGAGAGGCAACACTGACGACGCCGGCAGCCCCTACCGCCAGCATAGGAAGGGTGAGGGAATCATCTCCAGAGTATATCTTGAATTCCTCTGGGGTGGCGTATCGAACTTGAGTGACTTGATCCAGGTTGCCACTCGCTTCCTTAATCGCCACAATGTTGGGAATTTCAGCTAATCTCGCAACGGTTTCTGGCAGAAGATTTTGCCCTGTGCGTCCCGGAATGTTGTACAGCATCAACGGTAGGTCGGGCACTGCCTCGGCAATCGTTTTGAAATGCTGATAAAGTCCCTCCTGAGGTGGCTTATTGTAGTAGGGGACAACCTGCAAAGAACCATCCAATCCTATTCTAGCGGCTTTTTGGGTCGCTGCGATCGCTTCTGTGGTGGAATTGGAGCCGGTGCCGGCAATCACTTTCGCTTTACCGGCAACGGCTTGTTGCACAACCTGAAATAACTGATATTCTTCATCCCAGCTTAATGTGGGAGACTCGCCGGTTGTCCCGCACACGACTAAAGCATCTGTTCCGTGAGACGCTAAATGCGCTGCCAGTTGTTCAGCGACTGCGTAGTTGACACTCCCATCTTCTTTGAACGGCGTAATCATTGCCGTCACAACCCGTCCAAAATTTACCACACGTTTCTACCTAAGTTATTTTTGTATGCTTGTCCTTTGTGCAGCAGTCCTTTTTCCTTTGTCCGTTTGCAAATCATTTCCGGACTCGTAATTAGGGACAAAAGACGTAATTAGCGATTAACCTTTAGCTATTCGCACCGATTGCAACTGCCGGTTTTAACAAGTTTTTAGCAACCAATAATTCGGCAATTTGGACGGCATTTAAAGCCGCTCCTTTGCGAATTTGATCCCCGCTCAGCCACAGTTCTAAGCCGCAAGGATGAGAAATATCCTGACGAATTCTGCCAACTAATACGTCATCCCGACCTGTTGCTTCAAAGGGCATGGGGAAGTAATTCGCCTGCCAATCTTCTACTAACTCAACCCCTGGAGCTTCTGAGAGGATTTCCCGCGCTTTAGCCACACTAAACGGTTGGTCAAACTCTAGGTTAAGGGCTTCCGAATGGGCACGCAATACGGGAACCCGCACACACGTCGCACTAACTCGCAATGCCGGCGCACCGAAAATCTTGCGTGTCTCATTTACCATCTTCATCTCTTCCTCACAGTATCCCTGATCATTTAGCGGGGAATTATGCGGGAATAAGTTAAAGGCGAGGGGATAGGGGAAGATTTCTGTTTTGGGTGTTTCCCCGGCCAAAATCGCTTGGGCTTGGGCTTTCATTTCTTCCATTGCCCGCGCACCGGCACCACTTGCCGATTGGTAGGTGGCGGCAACGATGCGCTGCACCGGCGCAACTTTATGCAAGGGCCACACTGCCACACTCATTAAAATCGTGGTGCAGTTAGGATTGGCGATAATTCCCCGATGATTCGCCGCTGCTTCTGGATTCACCTCTGGCACGACGAGAGGAACGTTGGGGTCCATGCGAAACGCGCTGGAGTTATCGATCACCACCGCACCGGCTGCTACGGCTTTATGCGCCCACTGTTTCGACGTTGAACCGCCGGCAGAAGCCAAAACGATATCTACATTTTCAAACGCACCCTCTTCCACAGGCTCCACCGGCAGTTGTTCACCTTTAAAGGGTAAAGTCCGCCCTGCTGAGCGCGGGGAAGCTAGCAGCTTCAGTTCGCTGAGGGGAAAGTTCCGGTTTTCCAATAATTCCAGCAATTCTGTGCCAACTGCGCCGGTGGCTCCTAAAATTGCTACTCGATAAGATTCAGGCAAATTCGTTTCCTCCTGTTAACTCATCACAATTGTTTATTAACTTCGCGATCTTGAAACATCAAAAAAAAACTTGATTAAATCTAAAATTTAGCAGTCATTACTTTTGATTTTCCATTAAATTTTATCTAAAAAAGTATATTTTTCTGGGGATTTTCCTTATCCTTACACCCTGCTGATACAGTCTCCCGTCCAGTGCGCCTTTTATGGGCATTTCAACTAGAATAACCGATTCAAACTGCAACGCTGTTATAAATTTATCTTTAATTAGCCTATTTTGGAAGCGTTTAGGCCGGCCTAAAGCCCAGGAGCCTAATTAACTGGCTTTTTCATCACGCAATTTAGAAGATGTCGTTAGGTTAACAAGCTTATCACAGAAATTGTCACCCAATCTTGATCCGGCTCCAAGCTCCACCACAGCGCCTGAGATAGGCCGGCTAAGCGCACTGGGGTGAGCCTCGTTCAAACTTCCGTCACGGGCAGGCCGTAGAATTAAACAAAATACTGCGTTTGGATCGGTTACGATAGAAATTTGAACGGCGATCGTAACCGGAAGTTTGGGCTGGAAATACCCAGTTAGACCTAGCGGTCTTGTCCGGCCCGATCCCATCACCGGCTGCGAGCTGCTAGGCGATGTTGACCTCCATTGCTGGAGGATCGCCTTTAACGCAATCTCAGCCGGTGAAGCACCGAATAAAACCGATCAAGAACCATCACAGCTGTTGTCTGAAACGAACGCGCCCATGAAAGTCACCCAGGAAAAGCTTCCAGCTAGCCAAGTTGGCCTAGAAATCGAAATTCCCCCAGAAATGTCTACAAAGACCTACGAGCGGGTCATTCAAGACCTCAGCCGCACAGCGAATATTCCTGGGTTTCGCAAAGGCAAGGTTCCTCGCCAGATATTGCTCCAGCGCTTAGGAACCGTCCGCATCAAAGCCGCCACCTTGGAAGACTTGATTCAAAATGGCCTGGAAGCAGCCATCAAGCAGGAATCGATTCCAGCGATCGGCAACTATCAACTCCTCACGTCCTTCGAGGAACTGATCACCCAGTTTAAACCCGGAGAGCCGCTAACCTACAAAGCCACAGTGGATGTAGAGCCGGCAGTTCAGGTGAGTGACTACAAAGGATTGACGGTACAGGCTGAAGAAGTCAAGCCAGATTCTAGCCAAGTCGATAAGTTTCTCGAACAGCGCCGAGGGGAACAGGCTACCTTAATTCCGGTAGAAGGGCGACCGGCACAGCAGGGAGATATGGCAGTCGTTGACTATACTGCACGGTTTGCCAGTGACTCAGCAGAGGAAGCCACCGCAGAAGTTCCCGGAGCGCAAGCAACCGACTTTCAAGTGGAATTGGTAGAAGGCAAGTTTATTCCCGGCTTCATCGAAGGCATCTTCGGCATGAATCTGGGAGAAACGAAGGAAGTTACCGTTCAGTTTCCGGAAGATTACACCCGCGAAGACCTGGCCGGCAGATCTACAATTTTCACCATTACTCTGCAAGACCTCAAAGAAAAAGAGCTGCCCCCATTGGATGATGACTTCGCTCAAGAAGTCAGCGAGTTCCAAACCTTAGCAGAACTGCGAGAATCGGTCGAGTCCAAATATAAAGAGGATGCCGATAAGGAAACAAAAGCCAACAAAGAGCAAGCCTTGCTCAAGGAGCTTTTAAATCACGTAGAAATGGAAATTCCGGAAACGCTGATTGAGCGAGAAGTCGAGTACCTGCTCAAGCAAATGGCCATCCAACTGGGAAATTACGGCCTAGATGTCAAGCAGCTCTATAGTGAAGAAAACCTGCCCCAGATGCGGGAGCGTTCACGACCGGAAGCGATTGAGCGCATCAAACAGGCTCGCGCTCTGCAAGAAATTGCCAAGCTAGAATCAATCGAACCGACAGACGCAGAGATTGATACCCGGATCGAAGAAGTCGTGGCCCAGCTTGCCGGTCAATCCATTGATCCAGTCAGGGTGCGCGATTTTGTCCAAGCAGAGCTACAGCGAGAAAAAACCCTCGAATGGCTGGCAGAAAACGCGAACATCGAACTGCTGCCAGAAGGTTCTTTAACGAAAAAAGATGAGGCCGAACTTGAGGAAGAAGAAACGGCTGCGGCATCAGAGCAGATTCTTGAGGCTGAAGTCACTCAAGTAGATGAGCCGGCTGTATCATCTTCTGGAGAGCCAACCTGAAGCCGGTGAAAAAGACGCAAACTTTGCTCTTAAGCAAGAGCGAGTCGCGGGATTTGTGAGCCATTCGGGCATTTTTCCCGAAACAAACCGGCAGAGTCCATCTAGCTGCGGCATAATGGTGACAGATACCAGAGGCAGTCGTTGCTACCATCTGGAAAATTCCCTTAACAGCTAGATGCTAAATTGCACGCTTTGAGTTAACTCCTATGCTTGTATCTCAGTCCCAAAATGACCCATTTATCAACTTGAGTCGCTTGGAGATTCGCTCCGGCGCAGATGCTGTCCTCCCGATGGTGGTGGAACAGTCCGGCGTGGGGGAACGGGCGTTTGATATTTACTCACGGCTGCTGCGGGAAAGAATCGTGTTTCTGGGCACACCCATTGACGATGCCGTGGCAGACTCAATTGTGGCGCAGTTGCTGTATCTAGAAGCTGAAGATTCAGAAAAAGATATTCAGATATACATCAACTCTCCGGGTGGCTCAGTTTACGCCGGCATGGCAATTTACGACACCATGCAACAGATTCGCCCCGATGTGGTGACCATTTGTTTTGGCCATGCAGCAAGCATGGGGGCGTTTCTCCTCTGCGGGGGAACCAAGGGCAAACGGATGTCTTTGCCAAGCGCCCGGATCATGATTCACCAACCCCTTGGCGGTGCTCAAGGGCAAGCGATTGATATCGAAATTCAAGCCAAAGAAATTCTATATATCAAACGCAATCTCAATGAGTTGCTGGCCATGCACACGGGTCAGCCGTTTGAAAAAGTAGAAGTCGATACCGAGCGCGACTACTATATGTCGGCTTTAGAGGCCAAAGAGTATGGCCTGATTGACCAGGTGGTATCAAAGCAGAGCCTTCCCATCCCCGGAGAGGCCGTTAGCGCATAGAAATGAGAGGCAGATATGTCCAAGTACGACTCCCATCTAAAATGTTCCTTTTGTGGTAAGTCTCAGGAGCAAGTCCGCAAGTTGATTGCCGGTCCGGGAGTCTACATTTGCGATGAATGCGTAGACCTGTGCAATGAAATCTTAGACGAAGAGCTGTTTGATGCCGGCTCTGCAACTCCCCAGCCGACTCCGCGTTCTGAACCCCCTCAGAAGCGGCGAGCTCGGTCTGGGAATTTATCCTTGAATCAAATTCCTAAGCCGAGAGAAATTAAGAAATATCTCGACGAACACGTGATTGGCCAAGATGAAGCAAAAAAAGTGCTTTCTGTGGCGGTTTACAACCACTACAAGCGTCTGAGCTTCACCCAAGCCAAAGTTAACGGTAAAGCCGCTCCTGACGATACGGTGGAGTTGCAAAAGTCTAACATTTTGCTGATGGGTCCCACCGGCTGCGGCAAAACTCTTTTGGCTCAAACCCTGGCAGATATTCTTGACGTTCCCTTTGCCGTCGCGGATGCCACAACGCTGACAGAAGCGGGGTACGTTGGAGAAGATGTCGAAAATATTCTGCTGCGGCTGCTGCAAGTCGCAGACTTGGATGTAGAAGAAGCCCAACGCGGGATTATCTACATTGATGAAATCGACAAGATTGCTCGCAAGAGCGAAAATCCCTCAATCACACGGGATGTCTCCGGCGAAGGAGTACAGCAAGCGCTGCTGAAAATGCTGGAAGGCACTATCGCCAATGTCCCCCCCCAAGGAGGACGCAAACACCCCTATCAAGATTGCATCCAGATAGACACAAGCAATATCCTGTTTGTCTGCGGGGGAGCGTTTGTGGGGCTGGATAAAGTAGTTGAACAGCGCATTGGGAAAAAATCAATGGGCTTTGTTCAACCTGGAGAAGGTCAGCCCAAGGAAAAACGCGCAACAGATATTCTCAAGCAACTGGAACCCGATGACTTGGTGAAGTTTGGCATGATTCCAGAGTTCATCGGGCGGGTGCCAATGGTGGCGGTGGTGGAACCGCTGGATGAGGAAGCCCTCATTGCAATCTTGACTCAGCCGCGCAACGCCCTCGTGAAGCAGTACCAAAAGCTGCTGAAGATGGACAACGTGCAGCTAGAGTTTAAGGCAGAGGCAATTCGGGCGATCGCTCAAGAAGCTTACCGCCGCAAAACCGGCGCACGGGCGCTGCGGGGCATCGTGGAAGAGTTGATGCTGGATGTGATGTATGAGTTGCCTTCCCGCAAGGATGTATCGCGCTGTATGATTACGCGAGAAATGGTAGAGAAGCGCTCAACAGCGGAACTTTTAGTGCATCCGTCTTCGCTGCCTAAACCGGAATCAGCTTAAAATGGAGCATTGGGAATAGGGATCTGGTGAGATAGCTTCGCCCGCTCTACACTCAATGCTTCATACTTTATTCGCAACAAGCAGTTTCAGGATGCCCTACATTCAGGTTCGCGGAGTCGAACATTACTACGAATGGGTTAAATCACCGGCAGCTTCAGAAAACAAGCCGGTGATGGTTTTTATGCACGGATGGGCCGGCTCGGCTCGTTACTGGGAGACGACGGCAAAGGCACTCGCTGATCAATTTGATTGCCTGCTTTATGATATGCGCGGGTTTGGGCGTTCCAAGTTGCCAAAGCAGCAGCAGCCTGATCCGCAGACGCAGGAAGAATTAGATTATGAAATGGAAAGCTATGCCGACGACTTGCTGGGGTTGCTAGACGCTTTGCAGCTACAGCGCGTGTATCTCAACGCCCATTCAATGGGGGCGTCTGTGGCGACACTGTTTCTTAACCGCTATCCAGAACGAGTGGAACGTGCGATTCTAACGTGCAGTGGGGTTTTTGAGTACGAAGAAAAAGCGTTTAAGGCATTTCATAAATTTGGCGGCTATGTGGTCAAATTTCGCCCGAAATGGCTGGTAAACATTCCTTTTGCAGATCGGATGTTTATGGCGCGGTTCCTGCGCCGCAGTATTGCCGGCAACTTGAGACGTGCTTTCATGGAAGATTTTCTGGAGGCAGATTATGCGGCGGCGATGGGCACAATTTTTACCTCGGTGAGTGAGAAAGCATCTTTGGTGATGCCGCAAGAATTTGCTCAATTGAAAGTCCCAACGCTGCTGGTAGCCGGTGAGTATGACCAAATTATCCCAGCAGAAATGGGCCGGCACGCCGCCTCGCTCAGTGATAAGGTTGAGTTTGCCTTGATACGAGAAACCGCTCACTTTCCCATGCTTGAAGATCCGGCGACTTATTTAAAGTTGGTGCGGGAGTTTTTAGGAATTTAGGGAAAAAATACTAACGTAGACAGTGCCGGCTTTTTGGGCAAATGGGGTGCCGGTTTTGCAAAATTATTCCCCTCGCGCATCTTTTACCGTCAGCTAACCCTGACTTTAACAGTCAAAGATGCCGCTAAAATCAACCCACTAGGGCAGGGGAAACTTGCTCGGTGAGGAAAACACA
Organism: Microcoleus sp. FACHB-68; assembly: GCF_014695715.1. Lineage (NCBI taxonomy): Bacteria > Bacillati > Cyanobacteriota > Cyanophyceae > Oscillatoriales > Microcoleaceae > Microcoleus > Microcoleus sp. FACHB-68. Next base: position 125,695 of record NZ_JACJOT010000016.1, on the reverse strand, counting down.
AACCAAGGGGAGAACACTTATGAGTCCAGACTCATCCAAGGAAATGGATCTGTCAAATTCTAATACCTTTAAAAACTTAGAAGCTGCCTTCGCCGGCGAATCTATGGCGAATCGGAAGTATCTATTTTTTGCAGAAGTCGCCCGTCAATTAGGGTTTGGGGAGATATCCAAGTTATTCAAAGAAACAGCAGCACAAGAAACAGAACACGCGTTTGCCCACTTTTCTTTGTTGCATCCAGAACTTGCTGTAGAAGATGCAGCCGGTTTATCTGACGCCCAAAAACACGAAATTATGTCTCGCTGTCTTTCCCTAGCAGTTGAGGGCGAGACGTATGAATACAAGACAATGTATCCGGATTTTGCAGCAGATGCTGAGCGAGATCGCGACAGTGGCGCGGCAAATGAATTTAAAGCTCAAGCGGCGGAATCTGCCGAGCACGCACAGATGTTTCGGCAAGCAGCTCAACGTTTTGGATTGCTCAAACACACAGAGCAATTCCATGCAGAGCGTTATACTGAAGCGTTACAAGAATTAGAGGGAGAAAAGCCGGCACCGAGAGTTGTCAGCGATAACCCAGCCACCAGTCGTTGGATCTGCAAAAAGTGCAGCATGATTTACGATCCGGCTGTTGGCGATCCAGATTCAGGAATTGCCGCCGGCACACCTTTTGAAGAGATTCCAGAAGATTGGGTTTGCCCGATTTGCGGCGCTACTAAAAAGATGTTTGCGCTCATGGAAGAGAAGGCAGCAGCATAATTAAAAGGTCAAAAAAAGAATTTCTCTTTGTAAGGGGCATTTTGTTTGCCCTTTATTCTTTTATCCAATATAATTTTTTATAATTTAATTGGGTATAAAAAGAGAACAATGCAGTTAAACAAATATTTAACTTAAAAAAAGCAAGTAAAATTGTTAGATTAAAATCATTTTTTTCAAAACAAAGCTGTTGAAATATATCAACATAAAATACGATTTTATATTATTTTTTATTTTTAAATATACCAAAAGGAGGAAGGAGTGACGCCGTATCATGTGCTTGCCGGTTCCTCGCGTTTTTATAGGTTTCATAAGCTTACATAATATCTGAAGTGCTTAATCGCTTATCAAGTCGGTTGGGCAAAGCCGAGGCCGGTTATTCCTTTCTTTGGCAGAGTTCATTGATTGCTTCCCTACCGTTTATTTGTCAAAAGCCTTGAGTTCGCTTTTTCGTAGCCTGTAGCTTTGCGTTTTACGACTGTGAGTTTGTACCGGCTATTAAGAAAAATTCTACAAAACTGTCATTGTGTCATAAAATCTTAACAATAAAGGAAATCAGAGCAAACGCTAAAAATTAGACCAATGACGTATTACATTTCTCCCCGTTTTTTAGATAAAGTTGCGGTTCACATCACCAAAAACTTCTTAGACCTTCCGAAAGTACGAGTTCCGCTGATTCTCGGCATTCATGGACGCAAGGGAGAGGGCAAAACCTTTCAATGCGAACAAATTTTCCAAAGGATGGGCATTGAAGTCATTCATATGTCTGCCGGCGAGTTGGAAAGTCCAGATGCGGGAGATCCATCACGTTTGGTTCGCCTGCGCTATCGGGAAGCCGCAGAGTTAATTAAAGTGCGTGGCAAAATGTGCGTACTAATGATTAACGATTTGGATGCCGGTGCGGGGCGGTTTGACTCAACCACTCAATACACGGTAAACACACAGATGGTGAACGGCACCCTGATGAACATTGCCGATAATCCCACCAATGTGCAACTCCCTGGCAGTTATGATTCCACGCCTCTACACCGTGTCCCCATTCTTGTCACCGGCAACGACTTTTCCACCCTATATGAGCCGCTGATCCGGGATGGCCGGATGGAAAAATTCTACTGGGAACCAGACAGAGATGACCGAATTGGTATCGTTTCCGGTATTTTTGAGCAAGATGAACTTTCTCGCAAAGACGTTGAAAAACTTGTTGATACATTTCCCAATCAAGCGATTGATTTCTACGGTGCGTTGCGGGCGCGGCTTTATGATGAGCAAATCCGAGAATTTATTTACAAAATAGGAATTGAGCGGATTTCCTCGCGTGTGGCAAATAGCTCTGAAGGCAAGCCACAATTTCCTAAACCAGATTTCAGTTTGTCTCGCTTAATCGAATTTGGTAATTTGATGAGCCAGGAACAGCAACGGGTGCAGAAAACAGGGCTGGCAAAAGAATATAATCAAGTCTTGCGCTCAAATAATCAGCCGGCAAATCAATCGGGAAATCAACCCTCATCTTATCAACCGGCAAATCAATCGGGAAATCAACCCTCATCTTATCAACCGGCAAATCAATCGGGAAATCAACCCTCATCTTATCAATCGAAAAATCAATCGGGAAATCAATCCTCATCTTATCAACCGGCAAATCAACTATCATCAACCGAAAGGGAAGCCAAAAAGGCGGTTGATCGCAATGAGATAGCAAATGATCCAACTCATGTTGCAGCTTACCAGCAAGTGACCCACACCGGCAACGGTCATAATTCGCAACTCAGTGCAGAAGTGATGGAACAACTGCAACAAATTGTGCAAGGTGGATATCGCCTTGGCATTGAGTATGTGGATAAGCGCCGGTTCCGAACAAATTCTTGGATAAGTTGTGCTTCAATTCCAGCGAATCAAGAGTCGGAAGCAATTTCAGCATTGGAAGCTTGCCTGCATGAGCACAGTGGGGATTATGTGCGTTTAATTGGCATTGACCAAAATAGTAAGCGCCGTGTTGTTGAGTCAATTATTCATCGCCCGAAAAGCTAGTAAATCGTAAAGCAAGTTCGTTCCCAGGCGCTTGCCTGGGAATGGCTGATGTGAAGCTAAAAAGCGTTATGTGTTCCCTAAAAAGCCGGTTGAAATGGAAACTCACGATGGATATTCCACTGCTTGCCATCGTGAATTAGCAGCGTCAGGTTGCCGGCTGTAAATTCAAAATGCAGTTCTCGATCCTGAAATTCTGGCCAAGCGGCTTTGAAATTTTGCCGGCTCAAGTCTCTAAAAGCAACTGTCATGTGCGGCGCATAAGGACGCTGTTTTGATTTGGGATCTGTAATGCCTAGGGTAGTTTCCAAATGCGTCATTAAGCCGGCTTGCAAGGTTAGCAAAGCCGGCGTTTTTATAACATTGACGTAGATGACGCGGGGGACAAAGGCAGCAAAGCCAGAGAGGGTAATGGGAACAGAAGGGCGTTCACTGGCAAATTCACTCAAACACTCCTCCAACACCGGCACCTCCTCAGTCAGCCATTCAAAGGGGGGTTGCAGCGTGATATGAGGAGGCGATTTAAATGCAGCACGACTGCCGTAGTGATCGGCAAAGTATTGCTTGATCTCATTGACTTGGGTTCTAATGTCTTTGGGTGGCAGAAGCGCAATGAAGTAGCGACTTTTAGATTTGTCCATCACTAATCCCCACTAATCACTACTAATACGATGCCTTGGTTTGTCAAGATTGAGGAAGGAATTGTCGATAAATCTACATTTGATCAGTATGTGCCGGCACACAAGGCTTATGTCCGAGACTTAATTGAAAAGGGACATAAGGCGCGTACTGGCTACTGGGCGAGACGTGGCGGCGGAATGCTGCTGTTTGAGGCAGCATCCAAGGAAGAAGCCCACGCGCTGGTTGCCCAAGATCCCTTAGTGAAAAATGGCTGCGTTAAATATGACATTTACGAGTGGTGCGTAGTCGTAGAGTAAATAGTTATGTTATAGTGTTATTGGCTCGGACTCATGCGATCGCAACGCCTAAATCTTGTCAGGACCGGAAGGTAGCAGCAACACGGGATGCTTGTGGTAGGCGTGGACTCCGGGTCACTTTTTTTTTACGCCTTGAGTTCAGTGGGCAATCAGCCAGCTTTAACTTTATGCTGGAATCATCAGATACTTGTGTTCTCAAGGAGCCTCACTAGCAATGGCTGGTTTAGGAGATATTGTTCAAAAGGCTTTTTACCTCGGTGTTGGGCTGGCTTCTTATGCCGGCGAGAGGGCCGGCAGCACGTTGAGTCAGCTGCGAACCCAAGCTCAAAAGCTTGCAGATGAAATGGTTGAGCGGGGCGAGATGACAGCGGAAGAAGCCCGCAAGTTTGTTGACGATATGGTGATTAAGGCGCAGCAGCAGCCATCCGGCGGAACAGCCGCGAAAGAAGGGCCGGCTGAGCCAAGACGGATTGAGATCCTCGATGAAGAGGAACCCTCAACATCGGAAACGAAAAAGGCAGATAACCTGCGTGATCAGGTAGAAGCGTTGCAGGAAGAGTTGCGCCGGCTACAGCGCGAGTAGAATCACACAACAGGGATAGCAAAAGCGCCGGTGGCTTTATTCCTGGAAGAGATTACAGAGTGTGAAGATGAGTGCAGCAATCCACTCCACATTCCCCGATCAGGGATCACAATGGAGAAAGAAGTGCAGGATTCCCGCTTTGCGGCTCAACCTGCACTTTTATGATGTTTTTTAAGAGCAAGCTTACACGCCAATGGAAGACTGGCAAAAAAGTTTTTTTGAGATGCTGGAAGAGGCGACTCACGAGGTTGAGCAGTTCTTCATCGAAGTAACTGAAGAAGCGCTCGAAGCGGTCGATGCCTTCTTTGAGCTTTCTTTCGAGCTTTCTGAAGAAATTACAGCACAAGTACAGAATACGTTTGTCAATGATCTGGATCGGTTTTTAAATGAACTTGTCGAGCCGATGTTCGATGTTTATTTGGAACTGGAAGAATTAGATTTTACCGATCAGCCTGATCAGTATGTGCATTATGTGGAACCCACATCGCAAAAACATCCAGCTTGTATGGGTTGCCGCAATTATCATGGTCATGTTTACGGGGGCAATTTGTTAGTTTGCGGGATGCATCCGAGCGGTTGGGATGATGCAAATTGTCCGGACTGGGAAACCCATTAAAAATGCCGGGGTAGCGATCACGATTTTTTGGATGGCTACACCGGCACTTTTTTAGTTTATAGAAGTTAGCCGGTTCGTTAAGGAATGAAGCCGGTTTTATAATTTGAGAGTTATAGCGGTTTGCAGTTAGCTGGAAACCGCTATAACAGAACTGAAAACGCAGTTGCTCAATGCGGTTTCCCGGAATTAGCAGTGATAGGGCGCGTAAATTCGGCTCAAGGCATACCAAGTTGAGCTGCCGGTGATGCCATCAACGGCTAAATTGGCATTTTTTTGGAATGCTCGAAGCCCTCCATCAGTCCCAGGGCCAAAATCACCGTCAATGGTGGATTTATAATTACCGGCATCTTTGAGCGCTTGCTGTAAGGTAATCACAGCCTGACCTTTACTGCCTTTTCGCAACACCGGCATATTAACAGGTGCGCCGGTGTAGAGTGCTTGCCAAGTGATATTTCCCACAATGCCATCGGCTTTAAGGAAAACGCGGCGCTGATAGGCTTTAACCGCTTCTAACGTTTTATGTCCGAAGTCGCCATCAGCATTGATGCAGTAACCCCAATGAATCAGGAGTTTTTGCATTTCCTTAACCGCTTCTCCCTTAGATCCAAACAGGAGTTGGGGTTTATTCAATTGAGCGGCAGCGGCTTGAGCTTGGATGGGTTGGTTATCTGTGGTTTGCATTGTTTTCTGGGTGGAGTGAATGTCTACATTTACTAAGGTAAGGGGTCACACCCATCGCCACCATCGCCCAATCAGTTCATCCAGTAGCAGGCTTTATCAATCGCTCCATCAGTTCACCCATTAGGATGAGGGTGATCGGCAGATTGTTGAAGTATTTCAACGCGCATTCCATCTGCTGCAGCAATTCTATATTCCCACAAAATGCGCCGGCAGCTTACACTGAAAGACGTGAAAGACTCGCGCCTTGTTGCGAGCAACTGCACACAGCTTTTTGCCGGCTTTGTTATGAAATGAAGCCGGTTTTACTTTTAGATACGGGTGATGGGAGTGGGCAAAGGCTGTCTTGGAAAAACTTTTATGATAAGGAAATATCGCATACCCACCCGCAAAGGCGAGTAATGCTAAAATATTCCCAGTGCAAAGATGTCAGAATGCTTAAGTTCTAGGCACTTACTGCCATACAAGAGGAAGGCCAAGATTTGGTCACTTGAAAAAGGTGAACAACTAAAAAGTCTCACTATTAAACAGTTAACTCCGGATTTTAAAAATTCTGTAGTTATTAGCCCGACTTTCCAACTCATTGCTAGCGTCATTGCTATGGCCAGCAATGATTCAACTAAACATTCGGATCTGAACTTATAAATCCTGTAGTTATTAGCCCGAATACCTCATTTATCGCTACCGACAGCCATGATTCAACTATTATGAATTGGGAGGTAAAAATAGGAATTCCACTAAATATTTTAACGGAGCATTCTAGCGCTGTAACATCTGTAGCTTTTAGCCCTGATTGTCTATCTCTCGTTAGTGGGAGTAATGACCAGACTATCAAAGTTTGGCGGTGCGCTTAAAGCGCGTTCAAATTGAACTTCAACAGATTAATCAGGAAAATGGCAGGGGGAGAAATGAGAAAGTACGAGCCAATCAATTAAACTAACGGGGTAGAAGATGGCAAAAACTAATCTGAATCTAGATAATCACAATTTTTCCGAACTGATTAATCGGCTTGAAGGTAGTGGTTCTCGCATCGTGATTGAACAAGAAGGAAATGTGATTGCTGCTCTCATTAACTATCTGAATCTAGATAATCACAATTTTTCCGAACTGATTAATCGGCTTGAAGGTAGTGGTTCTCGCATCGTGATTGAACAAGAAGGAAATGCGATTGCTGCTCTCATTACCTATGCCGATCTCAAACGGTTAGAAGCATTGGAGGCGATCCTCCTTAAAAAAGCAGAACAAGAAGAATATGAATGGCTAAAAGCAGCCATGAGGAATCCAGCCTTTGATTTTTTGAAAGACTCTGAAGAAGATATTTACACTTTAGCGGATGGCAAGCCTTTTCATGACCCAGAATGGGCTAAATCAGTTATCAGCGATCCTGAGTTTATCTCCCCAACAGACTCTGAAGAAGGCATCTATACCCTAGCCGATGGTAAACCATTCCATGATGAAGGGTAAGATTTTCCTTGCGCCGTTCCCCTATGACGATCTATCAGCTAATAAGCTGCGTCCAGCTGCTTGCTTAACGAACCCTTTAGGCTCACGCCGGCACATCATCTTAGCTTATATCACCAGCCGTATTCCTCCTAAATTACAGGAAACAGACATCGTCTTAGATACCACGCATCCAGATTTCGCAGCTTCAGGCTTACGAGTTCCATCCACGATTAGGTTACACCAATTGGTAACGGTTTCTACAGCAGTTATTCAGCGTGAATTGGGGGAATTGTCGTCAGAAATACAAAGTGAAATTGCAGAAAAGCTTTGCACATTACTCAGCAAAAAGTAACCACAGATTAAGCTTTTATCAAGGAGCGATCACGCCGCTAAAACGTGATCGCTAACTTTTTCAATCATTAAACCATTGCGTAAACTTTCGCTTCCCAAGGGAAAATCCCTTCTCTACCGGCCCACTCATTTGGCACCATCCGATCTTGTGAAATTTCCTTCCACTGTTTGCCGGCAGGAATTCCCGGCCAATTGGGGACTTTATACTCTGAACCTGGAGGTGTGCCGTAATCAGAGAAATTGGCAACCACAACCACTAATTTATCAGCTTGATTGCCGCGCTGCCACACAACAACTCGCTTTCCTTCGTTGAAGTCACAGTGAATAAAGTGGGTATCACTGACTGAAAAAGCCTCAGCAGTTGTGCGGAATTTAATTAATCTGGCGACATATTGAAAAATGCGCTGCCGCCAATCTTCTTTCACGCGGCTGTAGTTAACTGGATCAATTTGTTTGTGATTTCCATGTTCGTTACTGAGATCCAAATCTTGTTCGTCTGCAAATTCATCGCCGGCAAAAATCATCGGAACTCCCACAGCGGTTAATAAGCAGACAAATGCTAACTTAATGCGCGGTTCGGTGTGATGAATTCCGTTATTCTTCAGCCAATTAAATAAACGCTCATTTCCCATGCCGCCAATATCATGAGACGTTAGATAATTAACCGCCTCGTAATCATTGGCAAACCCTAAAAGCCGGCAGTCAATGAGTTTACGCACGCTCCATTCAAAGCTGGATTCATCAAAGGCATTTTGACCTAAAATCACCCGCCGGATAATTTGCTTAAACTTTTCGTTCCACAACCCATCTAAACGATTTTGCCGAACTAGAGACAGCGGCACACTTAACTCTTCACCGACGACAAGGAAACGCTCATCGGCTCCATTTTGATTTCCCCAGCGTTCCCGCCAAAGCGAACGACAGAAGTTTTTAAATTCCTCTAAAAAGTCATAATTGCCAACATTATTCACACTATCAAGGCGCAAACCATCGACTCGGTAGTATTGCAGCCAGTGGGCGGCGTAGGCTTTCATGTATTCACGAGCCGGCACAAACCAAGATTTTTGTCCGTTTATGGGGTGATAGCCTTCCACCCAATAATTATATTTGAATAAATCCCCGCCAAATCCATCTCGACTGCCTTGTTCTGGATCACCGGCACCCCATTTGATGTAGAAATCGAGAAAGCTAATATTGTGGTAAGGATTATTCCGAGAAAACGCCATTACGGCATCGACAAAAAAGCGCAAGCCATGCTGATGACAAACCTTGATTAAATTGGCTAAATCAGTTGAAGCCGTGGGTTCTGATTGATGATCTGGCAATCCTAAATCGAAATCTGCGGCGAAATAGTTGCCAGTGCCGTAACCCCATTCCAGCTTATCGTCGCTATCGGATGGCGGCAGCAATTCCAACGCATTCACACCGAGTTCCACAAGATGAGCGCGGTTTTTTACTTCATTAAGGGTGGGAAATGTCGGTGCGGTTTTGTCTGGAACTAATAGAGAGAGAACGTCCCGAAATGTGCCGTTGCCGACTACAATTTCACCAGTTGAATCAATTCGTGCCCAACGAGTCGGTAATTCGTAAATAACGAGCCGGTTATTCGTTGGGAGTGCCGGCAAATCAACATCTCCTTCCCAGCTAACAGTTTGCCCTTGAGGATCACAAGGAATTAGCTGACCATTCTTAAATAACACCACACTGGCGGCATCAAAACTAGCAATTCCGCCTTTCTCTGCCGGCACCGGCGCAGGAAACCGCCGATCCACTGTCCAAGCCATCGGATCGGTGCAGTAAACCACTTGATAGGCTTCGCTATAAGGGGCGGTGTCACGAACTTTAAACCAGTAGTAATAAACTTGTCCGTCTTTTAAATCACACTCTTGCGCCGGCACTTCCCATAAATCGGAAAATTGCGCGGATTGTTTCAGCGGAATTTCTCGAAAATTGTCAAAAGTTGGTGACTCGGATGTTTTGAAAGTGCCAATGTAAAGTGCAGGTGCGGGTTCCAACGATCCCGGACGCCACAAAACAAAGTGCGTGGTTTTCCGAATGAATATATTGAGAGACATGATACAGCCCTTCTGGGTAAAAATGAACTGATGCGGTTTTCAGCTAACAGTTGCCGGTTTCAGCAAACAAAATAAATATAAAGTGATAACAGTCGTTTTTACTCGTTTCGCAATGAACACTTCCCCAAATCTGAATAATCGCTAAAAAAAATAAATATAAACTCATAACAGTCGTTTTTACTCGTCCCGCAATGAATACTTCCCCAAATCTCAGTAATCGCTGGCAATTTTGGATCGACCGAGGCGGCACGTTTACCGACATTGTTGCCAAACGCCCCGATGGGCAACTGCTGGTTCACAAACTGTTATCAGAAAATCCTGAACGCTATAGCGATGCGCCAGTTCAGGGAATTCGGGAGATGATGGGAATGGGTGCCGGTGAACCGATTCCCTCAGATTCCGTTGAAGTCGTCAAAATGGGCACAACCGTCGCCACAAATGCCCTGCTGGAACGGAAAGGCGATCGCACCGTATTGCTGATTACCAAAGGCTTTCGAGACGCGCTACGCATTGGCTACCAAAACCGGCCTGATATCTTCGCTCTGCACATTGTACTGCCAGAAATGCTCTATGAGCGCGTCATTGAAGTTGAAGAACGCTACAGCGCCCAAGGTGAAGCTTTAATTCCTTTGGAAGAAGCCAGTGCAGCCGCCGCGTTACAAGAAGCCTACGACGCCGGCATCCGTAGTTGTGCAATTGTCTTGATGCACGGCTATCGCTACTCGACTCATGAGCAGCGCCTTGCTGAAATCGCACAAAAAATAGGCTATATTCAAGTTTCAGTTTCTCACAAAGTTAGCCCCTTAATGAAACTGGTCAGCCGAGGCGATACCACTGTTGTTGATGCTTATTTATCGCCTATTCTGCGCCGCTACGTGGATCGAGTTGCCGCTGAGTTAGGCAATTCTGTGAAGCTAATGTTTATGCAATCCAACGGCGGATTGACCGATGCCCAACAATTTCAGGGCAAAGACAGTATTTTATCCGGGCCGGCAGGTGGCATTGTCGGGGCGGTGCAGACGAGCAAAATTGCCGGTTTTGACCAAATCATCACCTTTGACATGGGCGGCACCTCTACTGATGTGGCTCATTATAACGGTGAATACGAGCGAGAATTTGAAACCGAAATTGCCGGTGTGCGGCTGCGAACCCCAATGATGGCGATTCATACGGTGGCTGCCGGCGGCGGTTCGATACTCTTTTTTGATGGTTCCCGCTATCGCGTTGGGCCAGAATCGGCAGGGGCAAATCCTGGCCCTGCTGCCTACGGGAAAAATGGGCCGCTGACTGTAACCGATTGCAATGTAATCACCGGCAAAATTCAGCCGGCATTTTTTCCCAAGGTATTTGGCCCGAATGGGGATTTACCGCTGGATGCAGAGATTGTGCAGCAGAAGTTTGCCCAGTTGGCGCAAGAAATTGAGCAGGCAACGGGGGACAGGCGCACCCCGGAAGAAGTGGCGGCTGGCTTCCTGGCAATTGCTGTGGAAAAAATGGCAAGTGCGATTAAAAAAATCTCACTTCAGCGCGGCTATGATGTTTCTGAATATACTTTGTGTTGTTTTGGTGGTGCCGGTGGGCAACACGCTTGCTTAATTGCGGATGCACTGGGGATGAAACAGGTATTTATTCATCCTTACGCGGGGGTGCTTTCGGCTTATGGTATGGGTTTGGCGGATGTGCGGGTGATTCGGGAACGGGCGATTGAGGCGAAGTTAAGCAGTGAATTGGTGCCGACATTAAAACAAGCATTAGCAGAGTTGGAGACGCAAGGGAAAGGCGAATTAACCGCAGATGCAGGCAGATTAACGCAGATGGAGGTTTTGCAGAAGGTACGTCTGAGATATGAGGGAACAGATTCGGCGCTAATTGTCGATTTTGGCGAGACTGCGACGATGCGGGAGCAATTTGAGGAGGCACACCGGCAGCGTTATGGCTTTGTTCAACCGGAAAAGGCGCTAATTGTTGAGGCGGTTTCGGTTGAGTTAGTGGAAAAGATGGAGTCGCCGGCAGAGTCGATGATTTCGCGGCGCACAGATGCGGTGCCGGTGCCGGTTGCTATGGTACAAATGTATGCTGCCGGTGAGTGGCAGGAAGTGCCGGTTTTTCAGCGGCAAGATTTGCAACCTGGGGATGAAGTTGTCGGGCCGGGAATTATTATTGAAGCAACGGGTACGAATATTATTGAGCCAGGTTGGCAGGCGCAATTAACTGAGCGCAATCATTTAATTTTAAACCGCAGATGCACGCAGATAAACGCAGATGAAGACATTCGTATTAATCAGCGTTTATCTGCGGTGGATAAAGCAGATCCCGTGATGCTGGAGATTTTTAATAATTTGTTTCGGGCAATTGCCGAACAGATGGGAATTACGCTGCAAAATACGAGTTCCTCTGTCAATATTAAAGAACGCCTCGATTTCTCCTGCGCTATTTTCGATAGCAATGGTGAGCTAATTGCGAATGCGCCTCATATTCCGGTGCATTTAGGTTCGATGAGTGAAAGTGTAAAAGCTTTAATTACGGCGCGTGCCGGCACGCTTAAATCTGGGGATGTTTATGTGTCGAATAATCCCTACAATGGCGGCACTCACCTCCCTGATATTACCGTAATTACGCCGGTTTTTTCTCCCTCTGACTCTTCCCCTCTCTTTTACCTCGCCTCACGGGGACACCATGCAGATATCGGCGGAATTACTCCAGGTTCAATGCCGCCAAGTAGCACCAGTGTTGAGCAAGAGGGGGTGTTATTTGATAATTTCCTTTTGATTAATCAAGGAAAATTCCAAGAGAAACAACTTTTAGAACAACTTGCTTCAGGAAATTACCCTGCACGAAAGCCGGTTCAAAATATTGCAGATTTGCAAGCACAAGTTGCCGCAAATGAGCGGGGAATGCGAGAACTGCATAAGATGGTTGAGCATTACGGGTTGGAAACTGTACAAGCTTATATGGGTTTTGTGCAGGATAATGCTGAGGAGTCAGTACGCCGTGCAATTGCAGTTTTAAAAGATGGGGAATTTACCTATCCGATGGATAATGGCGGTGAAATTAAGGTGAAAATTTCTATCAATCAATCCAGTCGTAGCGCCAAGATAGATTTCACCGGCACATCTCCTCAACTTAACAGTAATTTCAATGCGCCGGCAGCCGTGTGCAAAGCAGCAGTTTTATATGTTTTTCGCACATTAGTCGATGATGATATTCCCTTAAATGCCGGTTGCCTTAAACCTTTGGAAATTATTATTTCTGAAGGGTGTATGCTGAATCCGCGTTATCCGGCTGCCGTGGTTGCCGGCAATGTGGAGACTTCCCAGAATATTACCGATGCTTTGTATTGTGCGCTGGGAGTAATGGCGGCATCTCAGGGAACGATGAATAATTTTACGTTTGGCAGCGAACGCTATCAATATTATGAAACGATTTGCGGCGGATCTGGAGCGGGGACTAAGTTTGCCGGCACCGATGCAGTGCAAACGCACATGACAAATTCTCGCCTCACCGATCCAGAGGTTTTAGAATGGCGGTTTCCTGTACTTTTAGAGAGTTTTTCCATTCGCCCCAATAGTGGTGGCAAAGGGCATTTTTACGGCGGAAATGGAGTCATTCGTCGCCTTCGTTTTCTGGAACCGATGACGGCTGGAATATTATCAAGTCGTCGGATAATTCCGCCTTATGGGTTAAAGGGTGGGGATGCCGGTGCTTTAGGGAAAAATTACGTGAATCGCCATGATGGAAGTGTAGAAGAATTAAGCAGTAACGCAGTTGTTGAAATGAATGCCGGTGATACTTTTATAATAGAAACTCCTGGGGGTGGGGGATTCGGTATTTCCCCTTAATCAGTGACTCAGAATTCTGGAGACGCGGGTTGCTCGCGTCTCTAATCTTGGTTTGACTATAATGAGAAAAAGCTAAAAATGCGATTACCCATGAACCCCCAAGTTTTAACGCAGCAATTTAACTCGGAACAGCGGTTTATATTACGCGGTATTTCATGGCAGCAGTATAAAACACGCATTAGGAGGATTTAATTGATGTTTAGGAGAAGAAGCTGATGAGCAATAGTTCTTTCTTTGATAAATCTAAAGAACAGTCTTTGGTCAAAGCTGAAATAGTGGCTAAATACTTTTGGGCTTGGGCCAAAGTCGTTACCCCTCACGCTAAGACAAGGGGGCATAATATTGCTTATATTGATTTATTTTCTGGGCCTGGTCGATACCAAGATGGCTCTAAGTCTACTCCTTTACTGATTTTGGAGCGTGCTATTGCAGATCCAGATATGCGAGAAATGTTAATGACTATCTTTAATGATAGAGACTCCAATAACACGCAGTCACTCCAACAAGCCATAAGTTCCCTAGCTAATATAGAGAGTTTGAGACATCAACCTAGAGTTTTAAATGAGGAGGTAGGAGAAAAATTTGTCCGAATGTTTGAACAATTTAGGCTAGTACCAACCTTATTTTTTATTGACCCCTGGGGATATAAAGGATTATCAATAAGACTGATCGGATCGTTAATAAGGAATTGGGGGTGTGACTGTATATTCTTCTTTAACTATAATCGAATAAATATGAGTTTGGGTAATAAAGTTGTTGAAGAACACATGAACGCCCTGTTTGGTAAAGAACGAGCCGATGTCCTGCGAAAGAAACTAAACCCCATGCCTTCCTACGAACGGGAATTAACTGTGCTAGAAGCTATTTCTGAAGCTCTCAAAGAAATAGGTGGTAAATATGTGCTGCCATTTTGCTTTAAAAACGATGAAGCTACAAGAACTAGCCATCACCTAATTTTTGTTTCTAAAAATGTCCTGGGCTACTCTATCATGAAAGAAATTATGGCTAAAGAAAGCACAACCTCAGACCAAGGAGTGCCATCTTTTGATTACAATCCGGCTACGATATATCAACCTTTACTTTTTGAGCTATCACGACCGCTTGATGAACTTGAAAATATGTTACTCGATGAGTTTGCTGGTAAGACACTGGCAATGAAAGATGTTTATAACCAGCATCACGTAGGCAAACGCTACATTAGCAAAAATTACAAAGATGTGCTGTTGAAACTAGAGCAGCAAGGCAAAATCATAGCCGATCCACCTACTCCCCCACGAAAGAAGAATACATTTGGAGATAAGGTAAAAGTTACCTTCCCGCCAAAATAGCATGATTAGATTTCTTTACTGTGCGTCTAGATTTCACAGCATCATTAATCCTCTGTTGAAGGTATTTATCCCATGCTGCCGGCATTTCATCCCAAATTTGCCCCTCTAGCAATCTCCCGCCCGCTTTAGGTGTTCTACCTCCCCATTGCTTGAAGAAAAATGCTACCCCTGCGTCCTGACATTGATCCTGAATCTTCTTCACCCAATCTAGTTCTATAGAACGATGTTTTAAACCTGACTCTCCTCCAACAATGACCCAGTCTATACCTGTCAAGTCCATTTCCAAAGCGCCTAAAAGTGGTTCGCATGATAGGAATCGCACCGCTGCAGGTACTTGTCGCAAGTAGTCAACACGGTGAACGTAGTTTTGATTTTCTACAGACACTCCCATCCAAATATTTTCATGCCAATCTAATTGAGGCGCAAGCTCAAGTAAACGCTCATGCCTTTTTGTGAGAATTTGATAGATGTGCCAAGGTGTTTCACCTATCACATTAAAAACTTGCTTAAGAAACTCAAGAGGCACTTTTTCGTGGAATAGATCGCTCATTGAGTTGACAAAAATTCGACTAGGTTTGCGCCAGTGTCTAGGATAATTTAGGCGTTCTGGATGTAGTGTTAAGTCAAAACCTGTTGGAAAATTTGTATGGAAACGCTTTGTTAATGCTTCTGCATAGCAATGTGTGCAACCAGGGCTAACTTTGCTACAGCCGGTTGTAGGGTTCCAAGTTCTGTCAGTCCATTCTATACCAGTTTGATTGCTAGCCATAAGCAGAGGTTAATAATAAAACAACGGTCTCTTCTTTTGGGTTCACTAAACAGTTGACTTTAACTGTATTAATTAAAGCTTACAACAAGAATATAGAACTACTATAACTTAAATTGACTTAAAAATCAACTTTACTCAGTATTCAAGGTTGCTTAAGTAAACGATTTTCTAGATTATCAAACTTATAACTAACCTATGTTATAGATTTTTTTTAGTTATAAATTTTGACAATTTTTCAAGAATTATTTTAAATTGACACTCTATTTTCAGACATATTCCAGCATCTGAAAACTAAATTTTTCCATCAATTCAGGCAGCGAAGTTCTACGAAGACGTGCCTGCGCCGCCAAAGCTTCTATCCGCTGCGCTTGCAGTTTTTCTAGGCGCTCACTCAAGTGCGGTAACTCACGATGCTCATCAGAAGTTAAAGTTTCAGCCTGTCGCTTGGCAACCAAGTTCTTGTAAGATTCCTGAGTTTGAGAAGGAATTTCCTTGTATTGCCAATTGCTGCTATCAGATCGGCTCTACTTCCACTTTCTAACTTTAGTGGTAGAGATACCGGCGCACTCGGTTGCGGTTAGAGTCAGCTTAAAAAACGCATCCATCCTACTCGTGAATTGTGCCATCCGGCATTGTTGCGCCGGTTAAAATTGCCTCCTGCCAATCAACGGATTCTAAATACGCCCCCCGTAGGCTAGCGCCACTCAAATCTGTCCCACGCATTCCCGCAACATTCAAATTTGCCCCCCACAAATAAGCTTCGCGCAAACTCGCCCAGCTCAAATCTGCATTATGCAGGCTTGCCTTATTTAAATTTGCGCCAGTCAAGTCTGCCTCACTTAAATTTGCCTCAC
This sequence comes from Microcoleus sp. FACHB-68, assembly GCF_014695715.1. Lineage (NCBI taxonomy): Bacteria > Bacillati > Cyanobacteriota > Cyanophyceae > Oscillatoriales > Microcoleaceae > Microcoleus > Microcoleus sp. FACHB-68. The sequence goes on along the minus strand of NZ_JACJOT010000016.1, from coordinate 109,442 downwards.
TTAAATCCGCCTTACTCAAGTTTGCCTCACATAAATCTGCTTTATTGAGAGAAGCTTGATGCAGATTTGCAGCGTGTAAATTTATCCGAGACAGAAGTGTTACACGTAACTGAGCTGAACTTAAATTTGCCGCCGATAAATTCGCTCCGCTGAGATTTGCGCCACTCAGTTTTGTGTCACTTAAATTCACTCCATCCAAATCTACTGCATTCAAATCTACGCCATTAAGATAAGCGCCACTTAAATTCACTCCATTAAATGACACACCTCGCAACTGAGCGCCACTCAATCTCGCCCCACTCAGGTTTGCCCAATTTAAATTCGCTTCCCTTAAATTCGCAGAACGCAAATTAATTCCCCGCAAGTCTGCGCCACATAAATTCACTCCGCGCAAGTTAGATAAACTCAAGTTCACTCCCGAAAGAATTGCCCCAGTTAGTTTGGCTTCACTCAGCAGCGACTTAACTAAATAAGCTCCCTTCAAATTGGCTTTTGTTAAGTCTGCTTCTGTGAGTCTTGCCTCATTTATCTTGGCAAAACTCAAATCTGCCCGATTTAGGAAAGCGCCCGACAAGTTTGATCCGGTAAGAATTGCCCGACTGAGGTTAGCGGCAGACAAGTACGCTCCTGACAAGTTTGCTCCTGCCAGGTTTGCTCTCTCTAAGTTGCTCCCAATGAGATTCGCTTCTCTAAAATCTCTTTCGCCGGCTGCGTATCGGCTCAACAATTCTTCAACACGCATATCATTTGCCCCCCGTTGTCGCTCGATTAAGGGATTTTGGTTTTAGTTATAAATTGCTCTAACTAATTGTCCCCAAGGTGTAGATTTCTGGCTGTTTTTTTGAGATAACTACTTATAATTATACGGAAAGTTGCATCCGCTAATCCATACCGGCACAGATGTCACTAGCCGCTAAATCTATAAAAATTGCACTGGATTTCTGTGACGCGCCCAACGAAAGCGAGTGTCACACATATCTGCGCCGGCACCTCGCCTGAGTCTTAAAATCCCAGTTTTTTGGCCTTGCTGAATTTTGTTGTCGGCAGCAAACAACCTCAAAAAGAGGGATTCTCAGCCAGAAACTGAGCTGCCGGCAATCTGTAATTCGACCGATTTCTCTGGCTTTGTCTCCAAACATAATGTGGGAGAAAACTATCAAACAGGAGAAAACCCTTGACAGAGGAATTCAAAAAAGGCGACCCCGTTGAGTGGAAAACCTCACAAGGCAAAACAACCGGCCAGGTCAAGAAAAAGCTTACCTCACCCACAGACATTAAAGGGCATCACGTCGCTGCCTCAAAAGACAATCCAGAATACCTCGTTGAGAGCGACAAAACCGGCAAAGAAGCCGCCCATAAGCCTGACGCCCTTGAAAAGGTAGAGGAGTAATCCCCGCGCCATGAGTAAAAATGCGACATCCGTCATTGACGAATTTCGTCAAGTCGTCAACATGACTCCCTCTGAACTTGAGTCTTGGCTAGAGACAGACGAATCAAAGGCAGTCGGTCAAAAGGATGGAGACTCGGAATCAACAGGACACAAATCTGGCCGGCGCATCATCGAACTGCTCCACAAGAAACCGACTGACTGCAACGAAGATGACTTATCGCACATGAAAAAAGTCATCAGTTACGTCCACCGGCATACCGCACAGCAACCATCGGGCGACATTGAGGACACACGCTGGCGGTACTCTCTGATGAACTGGGGTCACGATCCACTCAAGTAAAGCATCCCTTGCTTCTGACGCCAAGGAATCCGAGCCAGGAACTGTTGAAGTCCAGACTCCATAACAGTCCAAGTTTCACGGATTGCAGAAAACGCTCCCTAAGCGCAAAGCTGGCCATCCGGCATCACTGCTCCATCAAAAATCGCATTGCGCCAGTTCGCCCCAGTCATTGCCGCATCGCGCAGACTGGCTCCCCGGAGGTCGGCCCCCTCAAAGTTAGCCCCATCCAGCTCTGCGCCCCAGAGGTAGGCACCCTGCAAGTTGGCCCCGCTTAAATCGGCCCCAGCGAGGTTGGCCAAGTTCAGGTTGGCCCCGCTCAGGTCTGCATTCCGCAAGTCTGCTTCCCGTAAATCGGTTTTCATCAAATTCGCCCCATTGAAGTGACCGTCTTTGAGGACACTCTGATGCAAGTCTGCTTGTTTGAGATTGCCTTCTTCAAAGCTAACTAAGCGCAATTGAGCGCCGGTTAAATCAGCGCCGGCAAGGTTGGCTCCACCTAATTTGGCTCCATTGAGTTTGACCTCACTCAGCTCAAGTCCGCTGAAATTGACACCTTCTAGGCTCAGTCCATTGAGAAATGCCCGACTCAATTTAACTCCGTTGAGTTGTGCGCCTTTAAGCGAGGCTCCGCTCAATCTCGCTCCACTGAGGTTAGTCCAGTTCAAGTTTGCGCCGTCAAGGTTGGCTGAGCGCAGGTTAATGCCATTGAGGTTCGCGCCACACAGGTTGACTCCCCGCAAATTAGCGCGATAAAGGCTGACCCAACTGAGGATGGCTCCACTAAGTTTAGCGCCTGTTAGATCCACGTTCGCGAGTTGTGCCCCTCTAAGATCGGCTTTCGTCAAGTCTGTTTCTATGAGATTACTTCCCTTCAGCTTGACAAAACTCATATCGGCCCCGTACAAGAAGGCTCCATTGAATTTAGTTTCGAGCAGGGAGGCGCGACTCAAATCAGTTCTTGCCAGAGATGCTTCTGTTAGATTTGCTCCGGATAGGTTCACGCTGGCCAGTGTGGCTCCAATCAAGTTGGCCTCTGGTAAGTTGGCTCCCTTAAAATCTCTCTCGCCAGCGGTGTAGCGCTTGATCAGTTCATATTCATTCATATTGTCTGCCTCCTAGGTGATGCCGGTAAGCCTCTTCCAAGGCTAGAGTTCCCAGATACTTAGTAGGGATCGCAATCAAAAGGTCAACAAATATAACAAGTTCAAGGCGATGCCTCAGAGCTGGCTGGATTGCGTCTCTCTTCCGTCTGTGGCAATGGCTGATGCCGACGTGAAGAAGTTTTTGTTTATTTTTGTTCATAAAAAAACGAGTTCTGGGATCGAGTAAATAGACCTCAGAACTCGCATTTTTGACGGTGTTGAAGTTTGGACACTGAATTTTTAATCCTTCTTTTTATAGAAGGCACGGGTTGCTGTTAGTGTTCAGCCCCTCAAACAGTATTAACTCAGTTAAAAAAGTGTTAGATCGCGCTCCGAACTATCTCTAGAAAGCGCCGCCCATAAGCTGCTACGCGTTCTTTATTCTCTTGTTTCGCGATACTTTCTCTGTCTAAGTCTGGGCCTGGTTTAAAAGTAGACCAAGCAAGAGATATCAGGTCTGCGAGTTGTTCGGCATTACCGCGCTCAAAAAAGTGAGAATAGGGAGGATTCTGCTCGATGTGTACCGGAAAATCAGAAATCAACATGGGTTTTCCGAGGGTTCGAGAGTCTTCTACCACCGTACTCCACCCTTCAAACAAGGAAGGTTGAATGACGGCTAAACTTCTCCGCATCAGTTGAATTTGATCAATGCGAGGAATCAGCCCTAATGTGCGAAATTGATCGTTAAGGTCTAATTCTTTGATACGGGCAAGGAGTTGGTTAGAATATTCAGGATTGCGACGATCTTGTAGGCTGCCGGTGCAAGCAACAATTGGCTTAATTCCCTGTTGTTTAAGTAAGCCCAAAGCTTCAATAATTACGGTATGATCTTTGTGTTTCCAAAACTGATTACTCACCAAAAAGAATTGATCAGGCAGTTCGTATTTTGCTTGGATTGATTTGGGATCTCCCTGAAGCCATTCTGGTTCTAAGAAACTCGCAAAGGTCATTACTGCACTGCGGGAAGCAGCGTCTGGATAAAGATGCTTGAAGTCATTCTGCGCCATCTGACTGCTGAGGATGACAACAGGCGCAACTTCAGCCATTTTTTTATGCTTGATGTCGCGATCAGCAATTTCTTCTGGGGAGAAAAGGTGGGGGAGGTGATAGTGTTGAAAGTCAGGAATCCAAGCGCCCCAGCGATAGGGAGCACGTGCGCCGGCAAGTTCCGGATAGACAAAATCAACCTTTTGAGGGTTGAGCATCTGTAGCGGAATGAAAGAAAAGCGCTCAGCTAAACCTTTACAAATTTTAAGGTATCGCCGATCAAACACATTTCTGGCATAAATTTGGTCAACGTAAGGACGCATCGGCTCAGCTAATTCTAAGTTAGATGAGTAAACCCCTACGCTCAATTTAATTTGGTCTTTTTCCTCTTTTGGTAAGCTGGCAATTGCGCGAGCTAAATTTTGAATGTAGAGCGCTCCTCCTATCCATCCAGAGTCACCCAACATATTTAAACAAATGTGCATAATTTCCCCTCTTAATCCTACTTTTTCAGCCACAGGAAATAAATTGGAACTACCCAAATTTAGACTTCAGAAAAAGCTAATTAATTTGGGCAGATAGTTTAGTGATTACAGTGTAAATTCTACAATTTGACTAAGGTTTTTATTCCTTCGTCAAGACTGATTGTCGGCTCCCAGCCGGTCAAGGATTTTAACTTAGAAATATCTGCAAGCAGGTGCATTCTTTCTACTTTTCTGACTCGTGCCGGTTCTACCTCAATCAAGATTTCTTCTCCAATTTGACGCTCAAAAGCTTTAACAACATCGACGACTGAATACTCGATGCCTCTACCCAAATTGAAAATATCTATTTCCTTTGCAAAGTTCTCTAGCAGAAAAATCACTGCTTTTGCCATATCATACGTGTGGATAAAATCTCTCTTCGTTTCCAAGTTTCCTAACTTAATCTTTCTGAGTCCTCAATTAATTTGCTGTTGAATTTCAGGAATTAATTGAGGGTTTGTTTCATTAGGCCCAACAGCATTGAAGAAGCGACGAATGCTCGTAGGAATAGAGGTTTGTACATAAAAATTATTCATTAAATGTTTCTCAACAAGCTTCGACAATCCGTAAATATTCATCGGTTGGGTTTCAGGGATAGCATGGTCGCAAATCGGGTAAACTGCTGCCGTTGAAGCAAAAAATATCTTTTTTAAGTTTTTAAGCTCTTTGGCTGCCTTTAAAATATTGAGCGTTCCTTTTGTGTTGACATTACTGGATTCAAAAGGATACTGGTTGCAGTAAGGGATAAAGTGTATGGCTGCAAGATGTATAATCCAAGCGGGATCAATCTCCAGAATTGTCTTTCTTACTTCCTCTGCATTTAAGATATCCAAATTATAAAAATGGGTATCTGGAATTTTTATGAATTCTCTATTTCCAAAAGACAAATTGTCAATTACAGAGATTTCATAGCTAAGTTTTTGCAGCTCAGCAATTAGAGCAGAGCCAATAAAACCTGCTCCTCCAGTCACTAGAACTTTTTTCATTGGCTTGCTTAATTTTGAGGTTTTACAGCGACGAATGTGTAAAGACGACCCGGCGAGTGATCGCGCCATGTGCGAAAGCGATTAACTAAAGCAATAAAGCTTTCTTGGGAAGCTAATGCTTTAGCAACAGATTTCCCCGCATATTTCTGCAATACAGCAGCAATTCTTTCTTTATTCTTCCCTTTTATTGTTGGGAAATAATTAATCACAGACTCTTGCGGGCCATAAACATTTTTAATGGTGAAGCCGGCATCGATTAGAGCCTGACGCTACTGTTTCAGCAAAAATGCGTTTTCACCGCCATACAAAGCATGAAGCGGGTGGGAATCCAGAAAAACGTTTAAATCTTCTGACTTAGAAATTACGTGCTCCCGCGTAGCAATTAGCACGCCACCCGGACGTAAGACTCTTGCGAGTTCCCGACATAATTGATTCAGATCCGCTGCGTGGTGTAAAACCTGGCGGCAATGTACAATATCGAAACTTGATTGTTCAAACGGTAATTTTTCCCCAAAAGATTCCACAACATTAATGGGAAGATTGGATTCTTGAGAAAGTTGCTTGATTGCGCCGGCTCCCACAATATTACTCGGATCAGGCTCTAGAGCTGTCACAGTACACCCTGCATTCGCAAATGCATAACTCGCAATTCCATTGCCGGCTCCCAGATCCAGAACCTTCCCTGGTATCCAAGCTGACAAAAGTTCACAAACAGCTTGCCATTCTTCACTGTCAGCAAACCGCTTAGCGGCTCCTATCAAAGGCTGATCGTAATAACAAGCTTTGATCAATTCTTCTTTACCAGGCTGAGACTTCAACCATTGAACTGCCTCTTCCCAAGTTAAAGCTTTACCATCCATCTTTTAACTTCCTTGGAATAACACGGACAGGGTTTTGAGTTTTCTGAACTTAGTATGTCCATGCGATTTTTTTAATAAATCGAGAACCAAATATGATAATAGCACCTTCACTTCTTCTTGCCAGATCGGCAGATTAAATCTAACTTGCGATCTCAGCAAGTGCCGGTTTGCTAACCAAAATCAAGCTAAACACTAAAATGTCAGGCTCTCATATCTTTCTGGGAATTTTGCCTTAGAGTCTCCATATTTATTGACACAGAGCCAGATTTTCTCACCATATGCGTGGGAGCTATAAGCGGAACAGTCATTCAGCGCATTGCCTCAAAAATTCCTTTCTATGCTAATCTCTGGCACAGCGAAGCGCCAGATTTTGCAGCCTTTAGTCGCGCATCTAGCCGTCGGCTCAATGATTTACATAGCTTCCGTAGAGCCTGTGAGATTCAAGGGAATTATACCATCTATAAAACAGGTTTGAGGGCACTCTCAAAAAATTAAAATTTGATGAGTTTCTTAATTCTTCTTTTAACCCGTTTAAGTATGCTCGGAGCATAATCGTAACAAACATTTTGAGTAACTCGATCAGCCGGCCAATTACGAATAAACCCAGTGGGATGTTTTAAAGGAAAATTCATCGCTTCAACCGACATATTAGCGGTTTTACTATTGGGATCACCCGTATGAGTTGCGTCTTCACCAAAGCCAATATTTGAAACTAAATTTTCTTTAGGTGTGATACTGAGCGCATTTTGAACCCAACAGGCGTATGTCCATCTAAAGCCCCAATTATTCACCGTGTCATCATAAGAAACTTGAAACGCACTTTTCCAAGCGTTAACGGTTTCAGTTTCTATAAGCAAATCCTTCAGGAAATCTCCCTCTCGAAGTTGTGGCCACAGCTTCATTTCAATATCATAATATTGCCATGCCCTTCGCCAGGTCGCCCATCCCCAGAAGTGGGGATAGCGAGAAAAATAGTAGCTATCGTCAGTAACTTTATTACCAAATTGATAATTCGTTCCACTGACGCACATGATTCGCTTATCATCTCGATATTTTTCGAGTAGCTCATCACAAAAGCGAAAGAATGTCGGGTGAGGCAAGCAGTCATCTTCTATAATAATTGCTTCTTCAACCGTATTAAAAACCCAATCTAATCCACTGGAAACTCGATTTTTACACCCTAAGTTGATGTCAGAATAATTTGTTAGAACTTGGCAATTCCAATCAACGTTGTCAATAATTGCACGCGCTGCCGCACACTTAGCTGCTTCACCGGCTCTGTCAGGACGAGGGCCATCAGCAATCACCAAAAGTTGTGCTGGTTGTGCTTGACGAATGGCATCAAACATCTTTTTAGTTGTATCAGGCCGGTTAAATATAATCAAGACAATCGGAGTTTTTACTTGCCAATCAGCCATTTTAATTTCTCCATTATTCTTTCAGCTTTGCTACTTTTATTATGTGGCTACGACACATAAACTTGCGAGTCTGATTTAAGCTAGCTCAAGGGAAAACTCTTTTTTGATATTGGTTCTTTACTACCTAGTTGCTAGCCTCAAAACCTCTATTTTTAGAACTTCGACTTTATATTAAATAAATCTTTTGGATTTTTAATAAAGTCTATTAGGAAAAGTGCTTTGGTTTGCTTTAAAAATATCACCCTGGTTTTTGGATAGAAAGCATTCGCTCCATAAGCTGCAAATCCCTGTGCGATTACGGTGGCAATGCCGGCTCCCAACCCTCCATAGGTAGGAATTAACAGAAAATTTAAAAATACATTAACCACCGCCCCAACAGCCGTTGTTGAAGCTGAAAACCTGATTAAACCTTCTGTAATTAACCAGGGACCTCGTGCTAGGCCCAAGGAGACAAATAACCCAGCCCAAACAAGAACTGCTAACGGTGGAGATGCCTCAACATACTGTTTTCCATAAAGAAAATCTATAATGTAACCGGATAAAAAAGTCATGGGAATCGCTACAGCGTAAGAGACCACCGCCATTAAATTTAAAAGTTTTTGTACTCGTCCATAATAGACTTCTTCACTTATTTCCTTAGCTTTGACAATGGAGGGGAAAACAGATTGAATAATTGCACCCGGAATAAAGTACCACATTTCTGAAATTTTTACGGCAGCTGAATAAACTCCCACCTCGCTTGAGTTTCTCATTTGCCCCAACATCACCTGATCAATCCGCATATATATCATAATGACGAACCCAGATAATATTAGCGGCCAGCTATCTTTGAGTAATTCTTTGGCCCGCCTAAAACTGAATCGCCACGCTTTTAATAGATGCCCTCTCCACTGATAGGTAATTCCCAAGGCTATTGCTGACAAGATTTTTTCTCCTGTTAGCGCCCATGAAAAGGCAATTAGTGGTGAGCGCAGTTGGATCAAGGTAATTTTGACCGCGTTGATGATCACGTACGCAGAATTCGTAGACCAAACGGTAAATTTAGATTGAACTTGCGATTGAAACCAAAAATCAATCACTTCAAAGCATAGAAAAACCGTTCCTGTTGCGGCAGCTGCTACTAACCCAAAGGTTCTGTTATCTGTAGGGTTTAAAAATCCAAGCGTTCCTACTGTTAAAAATAACGTGAGCAGGCCTCCGAGGAATTTAAGAACAAAGGCAGTTCCGAGGGTTTCTTCTTTACAAGATGGGTCACGAGCGAGGTCGCGGACTACGATTTGACCTAAGCCTAGTGTGGCAATTGGACTAAACAGCCCGACAAAGGCGATTGCATAATTGAGGAGGCCAAATTCATCCGGCCCTAAATAACGTGCGACCCAAACTCCTACAAGCAAACCCAGGCCCATTTGTAAAAATTTTTCTGCAAACAACCAAGCTGTGTTTGCGATAACTTTACGCAAACCCGGACTGAGCTTTTTAGTGAACGCAGTGAGCTTGTTTAACATTAGAAGTTTTCAACTTGTTTCAAAAAAGATAATTGTTAAGGACTGGATAAGCCGGCAGCATAGTGATATCGCAACGGCTATAACTTTCCATGCTTTGCCGACAGCCTTCCCACTTTTATGGATGCCTTGATTATAGCGAAGACGGTTCTCTGATTCTGTGAGTTTCTCTTTGTTTTTTTGTGTTCGTGTCTAAAGTTAAGCGAACAGTTAATACTATATACCAAAACCAAACACTGGTGACTCCAAAAAGACCTGTTTCTGTAAGGTTTGTCATAATCGTATAGGTCAAGAATACAAGCGGTAATCCTGCTTCTGGTAATTTAGCGCTAGTTAGATATGTAACCGCTTTAACAAGATTATTAAAGAACGAAAGAATAAATAAACTCAATCCCACCCATCCTACTTGTAAAGCGAGGTCTAAAAAACCATTATGAGAATGGGGCGGTTTAAATTGGGTTTTAATCACAATGATGTCACGTCCTGGATCATCTAGTCCTCGCCAAGGTTGCCAAAAGCTGGCCGATCCATAGCCTAGCAAGGGACGCTGATTAATTTTGTCGATGATCTGCGGCCAAAAGTCCGTGCGTCCGGTTAGTGTCATATCCTTGCCCAAACCCCCCACAACAATTGACTCCAGGTTGTCTGAAATAACAATAATTAAGATTATGCTGACAATCAGAAACAGCACGACGGAAATAAAAGCCCACTGCACCGGCAACCTTTTCACAAAGTTGAGGTAAAACCACAAGCTTAACAGCACAATGACTAAAACTTTACTGGCTCCACTATTGGCATTTTGCAAAGAAAAAAGTGCGAGCAAAATAACAACAGCAGACAGGCGTCGCTGCTTCGGCGAGTAAAGAGCGTGCAAAAACCACAATACCGCCGTTAAAGCCATGAAGAAGGCAAACTGGTTTGGATGTCCTAAAATCCCACTCCACCCCTTGAGATGCCTTCCAATCGAAGGTTTAAATTGGGCGTAGTATATACTAAATATGACTGCGACAAAGCTAATCCAGCGAAACAACCGAAGAAGTTCTGTCCAGCTATATTGTTTGCCTATATAAACCGCCACAGCAGATGCGCCTATATAGGCTAAACTTGCCTTCGTTGCTATCTCTGGAGTATCTGACCAAAAACCAGAGAAACTGACAACTCCCAGAAAAAGACTTATAAAAGGAGCTTTGACAATCAGGGTGATGATAATATTTAAAATATTTTGCAGGGTGTAGCGTAGCCTTGAAGACAGAAGAAAAACTAAAGTCAAATAAATAGCTAACTGGGCTGCGACGGTGACCATCTTTGTATTGTAGTTATATAGCACAGACGGATGCAGCTTAGTGAAAGGACTAATACTAGCCCCTGTGGCTCCGGATATTGTAAAAAGAAAAAAGCCTGCAAGAAACTTTTCAGCGTTGGCGGCAAGCTTGCTATTTTTAGCAAGAGCATTGTAAACTAACAAAATAAAACAAATTGCTATGCCAAGGATTATTATTAATAAAAAAGGCTCTTTAAGAATTTCTTTCATAATTTAAATTTTTGACAAGTTTAATCTTTTGCTAGATTTAAAATTAACTTAATAAAAATATTTTAGGGGGTTTTACCTGAATTCCCGTAAAAGTGAAATTCATCCTTAACAATTATTATAAAGAGCTTGCTGGCTGCTCGGCTCGCCCTTTGCTTCGGTGTATCCCGTCAATTGCTGAACCGGCAGTCTTAGGGGTTTGGCTGCACAGCCGGCCAACAAAGACAAAGGTCTATCTTGGCTCATAAAGGTCTTAAGCGTTATGCCGGCCCAGTTCACTAACCAAAAAACTGGTTAGAGCCAACAGGCATCGCAGATCCTCTCCAGTTAGTATGCCCTCTAGTTTGGCAGTTTCTACAGAACCCGGTTAAATTTAGAGAATGAAGAAAAGAATGTTGTGTAGGGTCTGTGCGAGTTCTACTAGACCAATAACCCAACTGGTTGCGGGTCTAAGCGTAGTGGCACTAAGCATGGCCACTTATTACCCTAGCAAAGCCCAACTCCCCCCGCTCCCGCCCCCACCGGCAGGCTACCCCGGGCATCAAGGATTCCCACCCCCACCCTTATCCTCTGGCAGCAACGTGTTATCAACAGCCGCTTATACATTAGGCGGCGGCGACAATATTCGTATTGATATTTTTGAATTGCCACAATATAGTGGCGAGTACCAAATTCCAGCCGGTGGAGCCATACAACTGCCCCTGATTGATAGCGTATCTGTCCAAGGACTAACATTAGAAGAAGCAAGTGAAGCCATTTCACAAGCTTACAGTCGCGTCCTCAAACGTCCCCTAATTACCCTCAGCCTTCTAGCAACCCGTCCTTTAAATATCCTGATATCAGGCGAGGTGAACCGTCCCGGATCATATCCCCTGGCCCTGACATCGGGCGCAGGCACCAGACCTTCCGTTCAGTTCCCCACATTATTGCAAGCCATAGAAAAGGCGCAGGGAGTCACTCTCACCGCTGATATTCAACGCATCCAGCTGCGCCGGCCAGCCGCCAGAGGGCCAGAGCAAGTGCTTGTGGTTAATCTGCGAGAATTTTTGGAAACAGGCCGGTTGCCCCAAGACCTCACCTTACGGGACGGAGACTCGATCTTTGTCCCCACATCTGCCCAAGTCGCGCTAAACGATGTCCGCCAATTATCCACCGCTAGCTTTGGCACCTCGATAGATCAACCCCGCACCGTTGCAGTGCTGGGCGAAGTCAACAGTCCCGGTAGCTACGTAGTGGTTGGAGGAAACACCCAAACCGAGTTAAGAACTTTAGGGTTTCCCACCGTCACCCGGGCCATTCAGCTAGCCGGAGGTGTCAGACCCTTAGCGGATGTGCGCCGCATTCAGGTACGGCGACTCACAAAAGCCGGCGGAGAACAACTTTTTAATGTAAATTTGTGGCAACTTTTGCAACAAGGAGATATATCTCAAGACGCAATTTTGCAAGATGGAGATACGGTTATTATCCCTACTGCTACTGAATTAACGCCGGCAGAAGTCTCAGAATTAGCTACAGCTAGCTTTTCTCCTGATAAGATTTTAGTTAGTGTGGTAGGCGAAGTAGGAAGACCAGGGTTTGTTGAAGTTCCGCCTAACACCACCTTGACTCAAGCTCTATTGACCGCAGGAGGATTCAACAACAGTCGGGCCTATCGAGAATCGGTGGAACTGATTCGTCTGAATTTTGATGGCACGGTTTCTCGACGAACAGTGCCCGTTGATTTTGCCCAAGGAATCAATGAACAAACCAATCCCCTGCTCCGCCCTAATGACATCATTGTTGTCAAACGCTCTGGCATCGCTAGCGTAGCGGACACTGTGAACACTGCGCTAAATCCCGCAGCGAACATTCTTGCACTCATAACCATTCCCAACCGATTTTTGGAATTTCTCACTCTCTTGGGCATTACTAAATAGAATTGAGCGAATCTTTTTCTGGGGATATCAGCAAAAAAGATGGATACAGACTATCATTCTCAGCCGATTTCATCTAAGCGTAATGGGCAACCGGCTCAGTCGCTGCCTCAGCTATCAACCGGCAGGCTTGAAGAGATCGAGGAACAGCCTTTAGATCTGGCTTGGCTATTTGGGGTGGTGCGCCGCAGAATATGGGTGATGGCAGGAGTAGCCATCTCATTGAGTGCCATTTCTGGAGGCTTGCTCTTGTTGAAGCACAAACAAACAATTCCTAACTACCAAGGCGGCTTCCGAATTCTGGCTGAGCCGATCACCGCAGAGGGCCGTTTGGCAAGAGTATTTTTACAGGCCCAAAGTAACAATTTGGGGGCAGCCGATCTCAGTAAGATAGGCTCCTCAGTCGAAGACTCAAGTTTGGTGGACTACCAAACTCAAATTCGGGTTTTAAAGAGTCCTGAACTGCTGAACCCCGTGATTGCCCAGTTAAAAAAACGTTATCCAGAAATTAGCTTTAACACATTATTAGCTAATCTATCGATTAGTCGCGTTAGTTATGAAAGAGATGGCAAAGAAGTCGGGACAAAAATTTTAGATATCCGCTACCAGGATGAAAATGAGAAAAAAATTCAGTTTGTCCTGCAAACACTGGCTGACAACTATTTAAATTACAGCCGCCAAGAGCGCCTTAGCAGCACCAAGCAGGGGATCACATTTATTGACACCCAACTGCCTGAACTAAAACGGCGCGTTGACACCCTTCAAGAACGTCTGCAACGATTGCGCCGGCAGTCTAACCTCAGCCTACCTGAAGTAACCAGCCGAGGTCTGTCTGATCAAGCAGGGGCGCTGATGTCGCGCAGAACAGACATCCAAGCCCAACTGGCTGAGTCTAGAGCGCTGTACGCGAACTTGCAAAGACAGTTTGCCGACCAGAGAAGCGCTCAAGTCTTGGGCGTAGACCTAAAAACCTACGAACCGTTAGTCAGACAGCTCCAAGATGTAGAAAGTCAAATTGCCGTTAATTCAGTCTTATTTCAGGACGATAGCCCGCCTATGCAGTCCTTGAGAGAAAAGCGAGACAATTTGCGGGTGCTATTGCGTCGAGAAGCTGATGCTGCTCTGCAAATGGTTGCAGGTCAAATCCAAGCGCTAGAAGCTCGTCAACAATCTATTGCCGACAATGAAAATTTATTAAACCAGCAAATTACGCAATTCCCGGCTGTTTTACGTGAGTACGGCGATTTACAGCGGGAGCTAGAAGTGGCTACCGATAGCTTGAAGCTATTCCTATCTAAACGAGAAACCTTACAGCTCGATGCCGGCCAGCTGGAAGTGCCTTGGCAAATCATTGCTAAGCCTGAGGTTTTTGTGGATGAGATGGGCCGGCCAATGCCGGTGGAAACCTCACAAACTCGTCGTCAACTAGCCATCGCAGTGATTCTGAGCCTGTTGCTGGGCATTGGGGTCGGGTTCCTTACAGAGGTACTTAACACCGTCTTCCACACACCAGAAGAAGCAAAAGCTGGAACAAAACTGCCTGTTCTGGGGGTTATTCCCTTCGCCAAAAGGCTCCAGAAAGTTGCTCCCGTCAAGGAAACAGCCGATGTGAGCGGACGCTCATCTGGTGGCCTTAAGCTCGTACTGGGTAATCCCAGTTCCTCTCAGCATGACAGCGCTTCTCCAGTTTTGGAAGCTTTCCGCTCCCTCTATACGAATATCCGGTTGCTCAGTCCACATACGCCAATTCGTTCTTTTGCCATCGGCTCAGCAACACCTGGAGATGGAAAATCTACGGTAGCTGTCCATTTGGCCCAGACTGCCGCCGCGATTGGCCAGCGTGTCTTGCTGGTAGATGCGGATCTGCGCCGGCCTCAACTCCATCAAAAGTTAGGGTTGCCGAATGTCCGGGGATTGAGCGATGCCATTGCCACAGACATCGGGCTGAATGATGTGATCCAGCGTTCGGGCAGCGTCTGGGCCGATGAATTGCCTTGGGAAGATAACCTGTTTGTGCTGACTGCTGGACCCTTGCCTCCAGACCCTATCAAACTGCTCTCATCTAAAAAAATGCTCTATTTAATGGAGCAATTTCAAGCCTTTTTTGATTTGGTCATTTATGACACTCCACCGCTTGTCGGGCTAGCAGACGGGAACATCCTAGCCGCTCATACCGACGGGATGGTGATGGTTGTGGGGCTTGATAAGACAGACCGAGCAATGGTGGTCAAAGGATTAGATGGCTTAAAAATTTCTGGCGCTTCTGTTTTAGGAATCGTGGCAAATGGGGTTAAAGGGTACAGCGCTAGTAGTGATGTTTCCTATCACCGTTTGTGAAATCAACGGCTGCCATCTCCAGTGCCCTAAAAGTAGTCTGGGGATGGCAGCCAATTGAACCGGACGGTTGGCAAAATCAAGCGAATTGTTAAGATATATTCGCTTTTGTCCGTTTGGGGCTGCCACTGCCCCACAATTTTCATTCCTGCTGGAGTGCGTTCCCTGACAATTCCTAGAATTACAGGCTGAAGAGCGGTTCACAGTTATAAAGGGTTTATAAGTGAAAAAACCCGTCTCTCGTGATTGACCCAGCCGCTTTCAGTTGAGACAAAGGAACTTTTCTGTTAATTAAGGAATCGCTCTTTACATCTGCTATCAAAAAGCCGGCCACAGCTTTGATGACAAAACTCAAGCTGCCGAGGTGTCACCTATAGATATCTATCTATAGTTAGTGATACAGATCACGCTAGTGGTCGAGAAAAGCCTATAGGATAGTAGTGAAAGGTCGGGCCAACATAAATCTGCTCGGACAGGTCAAACTTCATATTGGCTATGCACATTGTAAAGAATTAACGAACCCCCGCCAAAGTTATAGACATTGGCGGGAAATGAGGTTAAGACATAAGTAATATAGTGTTTAGTCAAATCTTGAGCAGCTTGTTGGGTTTCGCTCAGCAAGCGGTCTGAAACTCATATTTAACAGCAAACGGCCGCTTTTGAGTTTAAATTTGACATTTAAGGAGAATCTTATGAGTTTCCAAAGACGCTTTGCCACTGTAGTCGCCACGACTGCGCTTACCGGCCTAATCTGTGTGCCGGTGCAAGCTGCCAACTTATTTGGCAGTAGCGTCAAGTTTGATAAGGATACGGAGGTGAGCTTTGACTTTTTGGAATCTCACGGGATATACAAGTCGGACTTTGGCGTGCAACAAGCCGATGGAAGCTTCACTTCCCTGCTTAAAGAA
Organism: Microcoleus sp. FACHB-68; assembly: GCF_014695715.1. Classification (NCBI taxonomy): domain Bacteria; kingdom Bacillati; phylum Cyanobacteriota; class Cyanophyceae; order Oscillatoriales; family Microcoleaceae; genus Microcoleus; species Microcoleus sp. FACHB-68. The sequence continues at coordinate 93,610 of NZ_JACJOT010000016.1, read as the reverse complement.
ATCCAAAACGCTGATGACACCTCAGGTAAATCAAAAGATGATTGGTTTGGAAGTTGTGGGATTTCCGTTAACCAATGCACTTCTACCTTCACATTTAAGGCCGGCATAGATTACACCTTTGCCTTGCAAAACTATGAGAAGGTAAAAACCACCAATGGCTGGGGGTATAGCGACACGCCAGGTACAGTTGTTCACTCCACCACTACGCCACAAGCTGTCGCCTATACTAAGCTCTCTGACACTTCCTACAAACTGGCTTGGGATGATGGATACGCTGGTGATCGAGATACCAACGACTTCATTGTTAAAGCGTCATGGAAAAAAGCTGCATCTGTGCCTGAACCGGCAGCCTTAGCCGGTCTGGTTCTAGTCGCTGGAACATTGGTAATTTCTCGTAGGCGTAAAGGAGTTTTAAGAATTCCGGATTAGCACTGAGCGAGAACCTTCCCAACTAAGCATCTCACAATTATTTTCTAGCCATCAGTTTTATTTTTAAGAAAAAAGTGAGTAAATATTAGCATTGACAGACAGAATGAGTGCTGTCTTTTATTATGACAATTATCGGCTGCCGGTTATAACACACAATTAACGAGAGCAAAAGTACATCTTTGCATTCCCCCTAAAAGCCTGCTATAAAGTTACAGCAGAAACCGTGCTTTAATCTTTCTTCTAGCATTGCCAGAGGTTGACCTACCTGTGCGCCTCAGATGAATACGCAGAGCACATTTGTGCGCTAGACTGCTACTTTGGGGTGCTACTGCTGGTATATGACAAGAAAATTCAAATTTTTAATCATCGTCCTACTACTACTAGGAATATTTTTTCGATTTTTAAATCTAGATCGAAAATTCTACTGGTATGATGAAACCTTTACCTCATTACGCATTTCTGGCTATACAGAAACAGAAGTGGTTCAGCGGGTTGCTAACGGCGAGTTAATTAGCATCCCAGAATTACAGAAATATCAACGCCCCAATTCAGAAAAAGGCGTCATTGATACGATTCAAGGATTAGCGGCGGAAGAACCCCAGCTGACGCCTTTGTATTTTGTCATGGCACAATTTTGGGCGCGGACTTTTGGCCATTCTGTGGCAGCCATCAGAAGTTTATCCGCCTTGATTAGTTTGCTAGTTTTTCCTAGTATCTACTGGCTTTGCCTAGAACTCTTTAAATCATCCATGGTTGGCTCGCTAGCTATGGCATTGATAGCCGTTTCTCCCTTCCATGTACTGTACGCTCAGGAAGCGCGACCCTATAGTTTGTGGACGGTAACGATCTTAATATCGAGCGCTTCTCTTTTACGAGCGATGCGGCTCAAACGAGCAAGCAGTTGGGTTATTTATGGAATAACTGTTGCCGTAGGGCTTTACTCTCATCTTTTGTTAATTTTAGTTATGATAGCGCATGGATTTTATGTAGTTGTCACCGAACGCTGGCGCTGGAACAAAACGATAACTTCTTTCATATTGGCTTCATCTGGTGCACTGTTAAGTTTCCTTCCCTGGATGGCGGTCGTGATTAATAACTCTACTGAAGTTTATGCTCGAACAAATTGGTCTTATTTAAAAATTAGCTGGATATCCTTATTTAATAACTGGATTATTAATATTGTCAGAGGCTATTTTGATTTTGGCTCAACTAGGGAGTCTGTTGGAGCGTATTTTATACCTATTAGTGTTCTGATATTTATTTTATTAATACTCATTGTATTCTCAGTTTACTTTTTAACAAAACAAACAAGTAAAAATGTTTTCTTATTTATTTTTACCTTAATTTTAATTCCTGGTTTAGCCATAATTATACCAGATTTAATTGGCGGAGGAGTGCGCTCAACCAAAAGCCGATATTTGATTCCATCTTATCTAGGTATTCGGTTAGCAATTACTTATCTTTTAACCAGTAAAGTCCTCTTCCCTGAAGCCAAAAGCCGACAACATAAGCTGTGGAAAATTATTACTGTCGTGCTAATATCTAGTGGCATCCTATCTTGCGCCATTAGCTCACAATCAGATACTTGGTGGAATAAAGAATGGGGCGGACAAAACCCACAAATCGCTCGCACTATTAACCGTTCCCTTAAACCGCTAGTCATTAGCAATCTTTCTGATGCTAGTATTGGTAATGTATTTTCTCTGAGTTACCTGCTAGACTCTAAAGCTCAATTTCAATTGGTTGTGAAATCAAATATTCCTGAGATTCCTCAGGGGTTTAGCGATATATTTATATACGGGTTATATAAAAACAATCGAGAAAACCTTAGTAAAAAACTAGGGGTTAAGTTAGAAAATATCTACTCGAATAAAAATGCCGGCATCGGTCTTTGGAAATTGGTTAAGTAACTCTATTTTTCAAAAATAAAAAAAGCCATTTTATTGCAAATAAGAATGCTATATAAATAAACTATTAAAGATTAAACTTAATCTAAATCATTCCTGAGCAAGCTTTGCTTTAATTCCTTCATCTTTACGCTTGTCAACAGCCACCAGCAAATTAGTTGAAAGCTTTAAATTTAGGAAGCATAAAGCTTAACATCATAACGATCACAGAGAAACAAAGGGGACAGCCAAAGCTTTCTGTCTTTGCTCCTAGTTAGCTTAACGTTTCGGTAGCTTAACGTTCACACCGGCTCAAATATTTGTGCCTCAGTGAGCCTTGAGCAACTTTAACACGCCGCTCTTTAATTCACAAAGCTTAACTCAAGCGACCGCCAATACCTGAAACGATCAGATCCAAACATCAGAAATTTAACCTATTTGCCTCAAATTCAAGGACTTAAATCACAAAAATCTAGAATTAAAATCACAAGCAGGCCAGATATAAATCACAAACTTAGAGGATTACTATCACAGTATTAAGACGCTTCAATTATCAAAATAGAGAGTGACTATCGCTTTTGTGCGATAGGTTCAATGAATCCTCACCAAATGGCCCCATAGATAACCTTACCTATTGCTTGAAAATTACAAATTTTTTAAAAACAATGCAATTTCCAAACTATCTGTACCAAGTCACCCTTGAAGAACTTTACGGTCAAGTCATGTTCTCGAATATCGTGACTCGAAGCGACCGGCAAATGCTAAAAGATGCTTTATTAAAAGAATCTCTGAGCGAAAATGAACACGACATTATCAATCGGCTGATCTATAACGTGCGGCGGGGATGGGTTAGGCTCGTTGATTAAACTCACCCAAACCCTCGAATAAGCATTCCTACGCCTTGCCAAGTGGCCAGATCCGAACGAACTGCCGAGTAGCAGTTTAACCACTAACGTTCTTATTTTTTGGTACAGAATTTAACACGATGTCGGTATTAACCCGCTGCGGCTCTCCAAACATTACTAAAGAGCAGGTTAATTGCCTGAGCATCTGAGTCGTCACATCACTGACCGCCAATCCCGCCGCCGTGCGATAGCGCTGCGAACGCCAAACCACCAAATCCACAGACTCAGCAGCGTTGAGAATCGCTTTGACCACATCCGCGTGGGGGATAACTTGAATATCAAGCTCCACCTTAGCAAGACTTACCCATTTACTAACCAGTAGAGACAGTTGCGACTCGATCCAGGCTTTCTTGCTAGCAGGAGTTCGGCGATCACATACGTGTAACAAAGTAATTTGCGCCTGATTAGCCTCAGCCAGAATTCGAGCGAACCGTAACGCTTGCATAGCTCGATCACTCAAGCTTTCTATCGGCACCAAAATCCGCCGAATTTTTAGTGGCGAATCGAGTAGGCGCGTCACAGCTACCGGACAGTGAGAGGAAGAGAGCACACTATCAATCACACTGCCTAACAAACGAGTGCGAAATCCAGGTTGTTTACCCCAACCCATCACAATTAAATTGGCATTTTGCTCTCGGCTGGCATGGCTAATCCCGTGATCAATCGCATAATCAATTCTCAATAGCGGTTCTGCCTTGACGCCCATTTCTCCACCCAGTTCTGTGGCCCGATTCAGTAGCGTCTGGCATCGCTCAATAGCGGTTTCTATTTGGGGAGCATCCATGTGAGCGTGAGCGGTAGTAATTGCCAAGGGCACAATCCGCCCTGCTTCATGCCGTGCCAATATCGCCGCCATCTCAACCAAATACTGCTCTGTCTGGGGATTGTAGACTGGAACGACGACTGTAAAGTCCGTGTCTGCCACCTGAGTTCCCCAAGTTTGGGGGATTGGTTCAGTCTCCAGACTTTGAGTAGTTGTACTTAGCCCTGGAGCAACCCGACTGGTAATCACCGGCCCTAGAGTGGCCGTGGCCAGCATCAAGACAATCACGCTATTTAAGACATCTTCAGTCAGCAGTCCCGCCCGAACGCCCACCAGCGTTGCTGCCAGAGTTGCACCCACTTGCGGCAACGACAGTGACCACATTGTTAGCATCTCTTGCCGGTTGTAGCGGTAAATTAAAGAGGCGAAAAACGCCGCTAAAAATTTGCTGCCTATTAAAGCTCCGACAATCGTCAGCGGCATCCAAACCGAGAGAATGCTTTTGATAAAGGCCGGCACATCAATCAGTAGCCCCAAATCCACAAAGAAAATGGGAATGAACAGCACACTCCCAACAAAAACCACCTTTTCCTTGACAGGCCCTTCGCCCACCACATCATTTACTGCAAGACCGGCCAAGAAAGCTCCAATAATCTTTTCAACACCGATTAATTGCGCTCCCAGCGATGCCAGAAATACCGCTAAGAGGACGAACAAAAACTGGTTGCCCTCCTCATCGCCGGTGCGGCGAAAAAATTCTCGCCCCGCCCAGTCAAAGCCAAAAAGGACGACCGCAGAGTAAATAAGTAATGATACTAAGAGCGTAACCAGTTGGAAAACAGTAAAGCTACCTGCCTTAACCGCCACACAAACGGCTAAGACGAGCAAAGCGCCAACATCAGTAAAAATGGTTGCACCGATGGTAACGATGACGGCTTCGTTGGCCACAACTCCCAGGCGGCTGACAATGGGATAAGCCAAAAGGGTGTGAGAAGCTAGCAGGGAACCGATTAAAATTGAAGCATTCCACCCAAAGCCAAAAACTCTCCCAACGACTGTCCCAGCAATCAAAGGAACGATGAAGGTTAAGCTGCCAAATCCAATAGAGCGATCCTTTTTTTTACGAAACTGATGGATATCCACTTCTAGCCCTGCCACAAACATCAGGTAAAGCAACCCAATGTCTGATAGCAGTTTCATCGTCGGTAAATCAGTATCGAGTAGCTTCAATCCATTCTGGCCAAGTAGCACGCCAGCGGCTAGCAAACCGACTAATCCTGGAATTCGGAATCGCTCGAAGACAATCGGCACGGTCAAGATGACCACCAGCAAAATCGCAAAAGGAACTATCGGTTCCTTAAGAACTTCTGAGAGATGTTCCATAGCGAGGAGTTGAGAAATTTGGTAAATGAGTGTTGACAAAGACCCGAGTCAGCTATGCAGCCGGCTCAAGGTGGCGAATCCTCGCTCAGAGGAACTGTAATGCCTTACCAATATTGCAGGCAGCAAGTCAACGTCATTTTCAACGGCAGACAAACTTTACGACTATCCACCTGTGGATAGATTTGATTTCCCATCAATCGCCAATCAAGCAATTTTCCTCACAAGTTTTGCCGGTGCTACATGGGTTTAGCTCTCTCAAATCCATAGTTAGCCCTGTAAAACTATCTAATTTAGATTTAAAACCTCAACGGCTATCAATGATTAAGTGCTTCAAACCGGGCATCACATTGAGCCGGCTCTTAATGACAAAAGCAATTTTTACGATTTTTGGCTTGATTGGCCGGCTCAGAGGATGAGCCAAACTACCCCTTGATCTTCTTATTCTAGGCAGTTTCTAGTCCTTAACCCCTCAAAATTTAAAATGATTTAATTACTTTGCCATTCTCAGCCCGAATCTTTTCAGCGGGCAAGTTTTTTTGTTGACAGCTAGCTGAATTTAAGATATGTATTTTAAATTCTAGCTTGTGCCCTTTTTATGGGTGAATTTGACTCAAAATTACTCTTAAACGGTCATAGTCATCCTTAAGCAACAGACTCAGGGTGCGTCCTGCTCTCACCAACCACTCGCGGTCAGCCTTGCGTAACTGATAGACTTCCCGAATTGCCGCTGCCGTCAACGCTTCCACCGGCGCACCAGTGAGCTGGAGTAATGTCCGCAAAAAATCCAGCTGTTCGCTAAAGTGAATAATTTCCGCCGGTTCGCACTGGTAAACGGCTTGGTGAATTTGTGGCGGACGAGGCGGAAGATACTGATAAATCGTGCCGGCAGGTTTTGTGGAACCGTTCCTTCCCTGTGGTGCCGGCGCAAACCCCACAATTGCTGCCCGAAACTCTGTTGTCAACATCGCAAAAATCTGGGGTTGCTCCTCTCGCAAACCTTGGAGAGACAAACCCAACGCCCGCGCTCGGTGAACCGAATCAATCGGGCTAGTTGTGGCATGATAAACCACCGCATAAATTTGATTTCCCGATTCTTCATCCATCGACTTGACCCAGCTGCCAAAAGGTGGCATAGCCGGAAAACTCAAGTCATCAGGCTCCAAACACTGAGCTAAGAATTCTGTCGTTGCCGTTTCAATCACCTCAGCAATGTGGTTGGGGTGGCGATTGCCAGCGGTAAATTGGGGCAGAGGAAGGCGCATATCTTTGGGTAAAAGGTAATGGGTAATCGATAACAGATAATGGGGAACCGTTTTAGCAATTCTCCATTATCTATTATTTCTTCCCTTCGCTATTTGGCTTTCTGGCGGCCTGCTGTGGCGTCTACCAATTCCAATTCTGAAAGTCGGAAGGTTACTAATTTATCCCAGTTACCTCCCTCAAACAGCACAGCTGCCTTGCCATCACTCACTCGTTGCACTTGTCCTTGAAAAGCGTAATAAATATCGTTGGCATTCTTCACGCGCACTGCTGAACCGGGCAGAATCATAATTGCACAGAAGTAGATTTTCCTTTATTAGCTTACTAGGAATTTGCGGTCATTCGTCTGCTCGTTTTGTGTGTTTGGTGAATTGTTTGATCGCCATTAACAGCCGGCGATCAGATCGATGACAATCTCACAAACCGCTAAAACCTCAGCCGTTGCCGGTAATTGGCCACAGATTCCACTAGCCCAAGCGCGATAAAGTTCGTTAGTAATGCTGAGCGACCGTAACTGATCCAAGGCAGGGGAATGCCGGTAACGGGCGCTAGGCCAATCGTCATGCCAATGTTGACAATCACCTGAAACACCAACATTGACAGCACGCCGATGGCTAATAACGAGCCAAAGTTGTCTTTAGCATTTTGGGCGATCATCACCAAGCGCAGGCAAATCACCCAGAACACGAGCAACACAGCGATGCAGCCCACAAACCCCAGTTCTTCACCAATGGCTGAGAAAATAAAATCTGTATGTTGTTCGGGAATGAAATTAAGTTGGGTTTGCGTTCCCCGATAGAGTCCCCGCCCCCAAAATTCGCCGGCACCGATAGCAATGCGAGATTGGATCAGGTGGTAGCCGCCGCCTAAGGGGTCTTTATCCGGATCGAGAAATAGAATCAATCGATCTTTTTGGTAATCTTTGAGCAATCCCCACAACAGGTGCCCTAGCTGACCGGCTAGCATATTGCCGACCATCGCACCTAAAGAACCGAACAGTGGCCACGGTAGGGTCAACCACCCGATCACACCCATTGCGCTGACCCAAATCAACCAAGGGGCACTCCGCAAAAGCGCATAACCGATAGATGCTCCCCAATCTGACCACTCCGGCACACAAACACTGAAGATAATTGCAGAAAAAATCGGGGACACCATCAGCAACAACCATCCCGGATTAGCATTTGCCCAATAAAGCATCCCCAGGGTAATCGCGCCAAACACCAGGGATGTTCCCAAATCCGGCTGTATAAACACTAATAACCAAGGCACGCCAGCAATTGCCAAGGTTTTGAAAACAGAGGGAATGGTTGAGGCCGTTCGAGTGTGCAGCAGAGATGCCAAGGTGATAATCATCCCTAATTTGGCAAACTCAGAGGGTTGAATATTAAAACCGCCAATCGTAATCCACCGTTGCGCCCCCAAGGCTGTGGTGCCAATAAACATCACCGCCAGCAGCGATAAATTGGTGATGGCATAGATCCCCCACTGCCACTGAATCAAAATTTCGTAGGGCCAGCGAGCCACGATGACAGCCAGGAGCAAACCAATACCGCCGACAAGCCAGTGCTGCCACCAATCGGTCCATCCCAGGTTGAGTTCAGTGCTGCGGATCATAATCCCGGCAAATATGGTGAGACCAATAGCCAGGGCGAACAGCAGCCAGTCAACCTGGTGCCAAGGCGCGAGCATTGACTTCCAGCGAAATATAAAGAATTTCCGAAACATTTTTTAGGGGTGACAAGTGAGGTTTGAGAAGTGGGTAATCACAAATAGGACGCAGGAATTGACAAATAATAAACGATATGCTAGCTACCGTCTAGTGCGTTCTTTTGCTTTTTGCATTTTTTCTGCTCACTTTTTCTTTCGGCCTTCAGCCTTCGCACTCCGCACAACTCACCGGCTCCTACGCTAAAGCTGCTACAGAAACTTTACCGGCAATTCTTTCAGCTATGGCTCGCAAAGCCTTGGCCGAGGCAGAATCCGGGTCGGATAGGACCACCGGGATGCCGGCATCGCCACCTTCTCGCAGGGTAATTTCTAGGGGGACACAGCCCAGCAGGGGCACTCCCAGTTCTTTAGAAGTTTTCTCGCCGCCGCCAGATCCAAAGATGTCATACTGCCGGTCAGGCATATCGGGGGGAATGAAATAGCTCATGTTTTCCACAATTCCCAACACCGGCACGCCCATCTGTTGGAACATCTTCAAACCTTTGCGCGAATCTAATAGCGCCACATTTTGCGGAGTCGTGACAATAACAGCCCCGGCCATCGGTACGGCTTGCGTTAAGGTTAACTGGGCGTCGCCGGTGCCGGGGGGCATATCCACAATCAGATAGTCTAACTCTCCCCACTGCACTTGATAAAGAAACTGGCGAATGATGCCGTTGAGCATCGGGCCGCGCCAAATCACCGGCTGGTCTTTGTCAATTAAAAAGCCCATCGAAACCAGCTTGACGCCGTAATTAAAGGCCGGTTCGAGCACTTCCCCTTGCCCACCATTGCGAACCGTGACTTTGGCATCCGCGAGTCCTAACATGGTGGGAGCATTTGGCCCATAGATGTCAGCATCAATCAGACCGACTTTGGCACCGGCTTGTGCTAACGCCACCGCCACATTCACCGCCACGGTACTCTTGCCAACGCCGCCCTTGCCGCTAGAAATGGCCAAGATATTTTTAACACCGGCAATTCCCTGCCGGTCAGGCACTCCTTTCTGCTGGGGAGTTTCAGCCGTGACATCTACCACGACATCCTGAACGCCCGGTAACTGCTTAACTGCCTTTTGGCAGTCCTCCACAATAAATTCTCGCAACGGACAAGCCGGTGTCGTTAGCACCAAAGTAAAACTGACCTTGCCACCGTCGATCTTGACATTGCGAATCATGTTTAATTCCACCAAACTCTTGCGGAGTTCGGGGTCTTGCACAGGTCGTAACACTTCTAAAACCGCACTCGAATCAAGCATCTCGGACATTGTGTTCTCCACCCTCGCTGTGAAATCGGGCACATTGGTTGGCTTTCTTAATGCATCTTAACCTTAGCGTCCACTTCTTTTAGGTTGAGTTTTGCAGCTTGTAGTAGGCTTAAAAATGGTATCAGTCAGGAGCGCCTTTTTTATAAGTAGCTGCCCAGTGCTGAGGCACAGGCTACGCGGTCGCTCACTAAGGCACTTTCACGATTTACCATTGAGCAGCTTGATTGCTTGAGTGAGCGAGCTAAACAGTCTAACGATTGAGATAATTGGCCGCTCTTAGTATCTTGAATTCGCGAACCGATATTAGCATTGAAATCTATGACTGCTTTTTCCACCTCCGAGGCTACCGCATCCCAATTTTTGCCCCCAGCTGATTCCCAATCCCGAATCAGCCAGTTTATGAAACAGCTACAAGATGAAATCTGTCAGGGTTTGGAACAGGTGGATGGCACCGGCACGTTTCAAGAGGATTCGTGGGAACGCCCAGAAGGCGGCGGCGGTCGTTCTCGCGTTATGCGCGAGGGGGCGGTTTTCGAGCAGGGCGGTGTTAATTTTTCTGAAGTTTGGGGTTCTCATCTGCCGCCTTCGATTTTGGCGCAGCGCCCAGAGGCAGCCGGCCACCCATTCTACGCCACCGGCACGTCAATGGTATTACACCCGCGTAGTCCCTACATCCCGACCGTCCACCTCAACTATCGCTACTTTGAGGCTGGGCCGGTGTGGTGGTTTGGCGGTGGAGCAGATTTGACGCCTTACTATCCTTTTGCCGAAGATGCGGCCCATTTCCACAACACGTTTAAGCAAGCTTGCGACCGGCATCACGGGGAATATTACTCGGTGTTTAAGCGCTGGTGTGATGAATATTTCTACTTAAAGCACCGGCAAGAAATGCGGGGCGTTGGCGGCATCTTTTTTGACTACCAAGATGGCCAAGGACATCTGTATCGTGGCCCTGATGCGAATGGCCCAGCAGCGGAACACAGCAATCACATCGGGATGCCGGCCCAGCGCACTTGGGAAGACTTGTTTGCTTTTGTGCAATCCTGTGGTCGGGCATTTTTACCGGCTTATACGCCGATTGTAGAGCGGCGACGGTCGATGGAATATGGGGATCGCGAACGCAATTTCCAGCTATACCGACGGGGCCGGTATGTTGAATTTAACCTTGTCTACGATCGGGGTACCATCTTTGGCTTGCAAACCAACGGACGCACCGAATCGATTTTGATGTCTTTGCCGCCCTTGGTGCGTTGGGAATATGGCTATCAACCTGAACCCAACACCCCGGAAGCCGAACTCTATGAAATCTTCTTAAAGCCTCAAGATTGGGCAAACTGGACGCCCGATGCTTTGAATGGTTAGAAAATTTATGAGCTGGGCGATTAACCGCCCAGCCGCGTTTCTTTTCGTAACTATTTGTTGCCGGTCGAAAATAAGCTAAGCTACAACAGAAGCCATTGCAGATAAACTTTAGGGTTAGCATTGGCGATTAAGCTCAAACACAAGCCAAGACAGGCTTTAATTAAGGCGGGTTTTGTCTCCAGTTAAAAGGTTTGGGCATAAATACCGATCTTTGTCAAGATCGACCCGACAATCTATAGTTTCGAGGGGAAGGGCCGTGATTCATATAGAGCAAAAAACACACACGACCCAGGACGGCACAACAGTCATTGTCTTGGCACCGACAGGGCGCTTAGACATCACGACGGCCTGGCAATTCCGCTTAAAGTTGCAAGAGTGTATTTCAAAACTCAGCCGCCATATAGTTGTGAATTTGGGTCAAGTAAATTTCATTGATAGTTCTGGTTTAACGTCCCTGGTGGCCGGTATGCGCGATGCCGACAAAGTCAAAGGCAGTTTCCGGATTTGTAATGTCCATCCAGAGGCCAAACTGGTATTTGAAGTCACCATGATGGATTCTGTCTTTGAAATTTTTGAAACGGAAGAAGACGCACTGGAAGGAGTGCCTCGTAATTCCGTAGCGAGTTAAACCTTGACAGCCTCTGAGCGACTTAACTTAACTCCGTAAACTTGTCTTTACTCGTCTGAGTGGAGTCATTCGCTTGTGTGGCGACAGGGGTGCATTTAATTTAAGTTAGCGATTCAGATGCGCCGGCAAGCCGTGAGCCGGCAAACCCTTATTAAAGAGGTAGCTCATCTGAAAAATCTTGGGATTTAGTAAATCGAAAGGGTCCTATAATCGCCCCCCACAAAGCCTTACCCGTCGCTGGATCGATTCCTTTGTCGTAGGTGAGCAATTGCGTCGGTGTCGCCTCAAAGCCGAGGGATACTTGGCGAGTTTCTCCTTGATAGGTAAAGCAGCAGCGGGCGTCTGGAGGCAAGGATGCGCCAAAGTGATAACCACCGGCAGCAAGTGGCTGTTGCGTGACACTCAGCGTGCAGCCCGGAAGAAATTCAAGTTCTGCCGGTGTCAGCCGGCTCAATAAGTCTCGGTTGCGACCGCATCCTTGAAAGGCAGTGGGGTCTTTGAGCATATAGTACCGCACTTGCAGTTGGGTCTGGGAACCACTCCCGACAGACTGCAACTGCATCACTCGCTGGCGATAGGGACGATCTAAGCTGACTATATTCGCCTGTTCTGCAAATAAAGTGATAGAGTCTTCGGAAAATAAGTTTGCGGGCACCGGACGCTGCCATAGGCGCAGGTGGACATACCAAGCCGGTTCTGCAAACGCTTGAGCTTGATTGTCAAATTCACCAGCGAGATAACGCGCCAGAGCGGTAAGTTCGGGAGAGAACGTCATAAATGGGGTGAAATAACCGAACATCGCATGGCAGCCATTAGCCACCATTCAGCACGAATTTATACCAAGGCGAATGTAATAGCAATATCGCATTCAATCGTTCGTTCTGGCTGCCATATTGCCCTGCAACCACCAGCAACAAAGGATCGGCATTCCGCATTGCTACAGCCTGCCTTGGCAAACGTGTCACAAGCGCGAGACAATAATAGTTAAGTTGCCCTTTAAGTTTGTCTGTGAATAACGTTCGCACTGTTTCAGATACCAAGCGATCTTTCTACAATCTTCACACCCGTCCGATCAACTCAATTTATCGTCGGGTGGTTGAAGAACTCATGGTGGAAATGCACTTGCTTTCCGTCAATGTAGACTTTCGCTATGATCCCATCTACGCCCTCGGCGTTGTTTCATCCTTTGACCGATTCATGCAAGGGTACATACCCGAACAAGACAAACCCTCCATTTTTAATGCCATCTGTCAAGCCTTAGAAGACGATCCGCAAAGATATCAACACGACGCCCAGCGCTTACAAGAATTCACTTCTCGCCTGTCGCCAAGTGAATTAGTGGCTTGGTTGAGTCAATCATCGATGCCGGCAGAAGCAGGTGACTTACAAGAGCATCTGCAAGGGATCGCCCACAATTCCCACTTTAAGTACAGCCGTCTATTTGCTATTGGGTTATTCACCCTCCTAGAACTGGCTAGCCCAGATTTGGTGAAAGACGACAAACAGCGGGTTGAGGCACAGCAAAAAATCTGTGACGCCCTACATCTGCCGGCAGACAAATTACAGAAAGATTTAGAACTGTACCGCAGTAATTTGGAAAAAATGGCCCAGGCACGGATTGTCCTGGCGGATGTCCTTAGCGCGGATCGGAAAAAACGGGAACAGCGTGCTCAAGCTAAAAACACCGTAGCGGCTCCCCCTAATGGTTCTAGCGAGTTTAAACTTTAAAAGTTAGATTGTTTTTGTACTTTGTTATTTGTCGTTATCAAGGCAAATGACAAAGCACAAATAACAATTTAAACACTCAAATTTTCAGCGAAGTCCGCGTTAGCTGATGGATTTTCAATGTCAGAGTGCGCTCGTTACCCTTGCCACTCCCAGTTTAGAAACGTTAGTGCAATTTTACCGGCAATTACTTGCTCAAGCACCACACCCCTACATTCCGAATGTATACGCCGAGTTTCAACTTCCGGGATTGCGATTGGGGATTTTTAAACCGAAAGAATCACACTTTTCAGAATTTGTCAATACTTATAACAGTTGTTTTAGTTTGTGTTTAGAAGTTAATGACTTAGAAGCAACAATTTCTCATTTATCCGCTTTGGGATATCCGCCGGCTGGAGACATTTTAACGGCTTCCCACGGCAGAGAAATTTACGCTTACGATCCCGTTGGAAATCGTTTAATTCTTCACGAATCTGTAAAATTTTCCCCGATTTAAAAATACATTTTATCGCTCAAATTTTAGCCGACTTCATATAAGCAACAGCAAGCGGTGTAATTTTTTCTGTTACTTGGGAAATTACAAATCGGTCAAAATCATTCCACACTCGTGGCTGATTAAATACACAAGGTTGTAAAATTCCCCACAATTGACCCTCAAAGCATAAGTGAGCGTGAATTAACGCTCTATGTCCAAAGGTTTTGTGTTCAAAAGCTTTGTTAACAACAGCTGGACTTGCGGTTTCCACATCCTCAACAAAAATTGAAGGTTCGGTTCGCAACGCCGCCGCAAATAAAGGATCTTCTTTTGCTAAAGATTCGGGTTCGGGTTTCCAATCAGCATCGAAGATTTCGGGAAATTCTGGACTACGACACCAGCAGTAAGAAACTTTACCGACACGTGTGTGAGGATCGCGCAAATAGAGAAAGCAACGATCACTTTGCAACACTTCGCCTAAAGCCGGCATTAAAGCGGAAAAAACTTCCTCCGGTTCGCGGTCATTTTCTAAAATGTTTACAAGAACTGCCGGCAGAGTTTGATCAAGCATGAGTAGGATAAAAAAACTTTTCTAATTTGTCATTTAGTTTCACAGAAATTTCGGCTTTCTAGCTGCGGCATTTAAATCACAAGCTTTACTTAGCCCAAGTCAAGTGCTAGCTGATTACAAATGGCCGGCTAAGTCAACAATACTATACAGGCTCATAATTAACAGCAGAAGTGCTGTCCATTGAACCACTTGGGGATAGGGGGAAGGCGTAACTGTCTGCCTAATTAAAATTGAAACAGATGAGCCGGTTACATAGCTCAAACTCAACACCAGGAATGGCCAGCTATCGGTCATGCCCCAGAATAAGAGCAAAGCCATTGCCAACATTAACATGACCATCTCAACAAACCGAGGTGGATTCTGCTGGCTCGATAAAATTAAAGTCTGACACCAAAATTGCCACAGTCTCATTGATCAATTATCAGCTAACGGCATTTAAAAATTAGGTCATCTGGAAAGCACCCCAGACAAACCACTTTTTTATTCTTCATTCTAGCTTCCGCATGGGAGCCTCCCAATTATGTAGCGGCAAAGCCTTTGGGTAATCAATCTTTAGTACGATTTATAACTGGTTGTACCAAATGCTTTGCCCTAACGTTTAGAGATCTGACAGCCAAGCGTTGTGCTGTTGCAGACAAATCAAGGCTTCTGCCATTTCAACTTGGGGAAACTCAGCATAAAACCGGCTGACACTCAGAAACGGCTGAGGTGTCGCGAATAGAATGACGTGATCTCCCCATTCGTGCAGAGATTCCAGTAAATCTGGTGGCGCTACCGGCGCACAGATCCAAATTGCTGCCGGTTGTTGTGTTCTCAAAGCTTGAGCTGCTGTTGCCATCGTCATGCCGGTGGCAATGCCGTCGTCAACTAAAATTGCAATTGCACCCTGCGCACTCACCCCAGGCTGTGCGGGGGCGAGATCGGCTAGCTGATCTTGGGCTTTTGTTTGAGCCTGAAGCAGTGCAGTTTCTCGCAGCTTAAAGTCTAGCCGGCGGATGCCACGTTGGGCTGACCAAAGTACATGGCCATCTGCTGTGACAGCCCCGATGGCCAGTTCTGGATTTTCTGGCAGGGTAATTTTTTTGGCCAAAATAACATCTAACGGGCACTTGAGGAGACGCGCTATCGGCGCAGCCACCGGCAACCCGCCTCTCGGTAGGGCGTAAACAATCGTTTTAGCCCCCATTTCAGCATTATTTAATTGAGAAACAACCAGCTGTGCCAGCTTTTCGCCGGCATCAACACGATTGCAAAACAATGGGGAAGGTGACATTGATCCCTCCAGCCACACGGCAACTCTTGCCTCTATATTCGCTGATTTTCGCCCTGCACTTCGACCGGCAGATGCTCTAGCATCCTAATTCATCTAGAATTTAGAGTCTAAAAGTAAAATTCTCCAGCGCCATGTCCAACGAAGACCAGCTCAACCTGTTCGATCTATCACCCGATGGCGAAGCCGGTGCGTCTGGGTTTTTCCAGCAAGACTTAATTCCCACAAGCGCCAAAATTCCCGTTCCCCCAGGTACTTATCCAACAATGGCACCCCTGGCGAAACACTGTAATGAGTGTTACCGCTGCGATTTGGGAAAGACTCGCACCCACGCAGTCGTTGGACGTGGCAATTTGCAAGCGCCGATTATGATTATCGGAGAAGCGCCGGGGCAAAACGAAGACGAAACCGGCTTGCCGTTTGTGGGCAAATCTGGTCAGTTGTTAGATAAAATACTTGCTTCTGTGGGCTTGGAGACAGAACGAGATATTTATATTTGCAATATGGTAAAATGCCGGCCTCCGGATAACCGTGTGCCTACGCCGGCAGAAATAGCCGCTTGCAAGCCATACCTGCTCGAACAAATTCGTCTGGTAAACCCAAAAATTATTCTGCTCACCGGCGCAACTGCTGTCAAAGGTGTAACCGGCGATAAGCGAGGAATTACTAAAATTCGCGGCACTTGGCTTGAATGGGAGTCGCGACTGTGTATGCCCATTTTTCACCCGGCTTATCTGCTGCGGAATCCTTCGCGTGAACAAGGCAGCCCTAAATGGCTAATGTGGCAAGATATCCAAGCAGTGCGTGCCAAATTGGATGAAATCCACAATTAATCCGTTTAAATTTTCCCCATGCCGGCACTCTTTTCGCAGTTTTTGCTGTAATTAACAGTGCCTTTCAAAACCCCCAATCCCCAAATCCTCCCCGCTTCCTGCCCATCAATTAGCTGTGCTTACTCACCTGACGCCGGCGAGAAATCAGCATCATCCCGGCAACCGCACCTAAACCAACCATAGAAGCCGGTTCAGGAACTTGTCTAGCGACTAATTTAAAATCTGGCCCATTATAGCTGCTATCTGCTGTCAGCCGAATCCCATTCAAAGAAGTCACCCCAAGCTGTTGCAAGCTCAGCCCCCAACTTCCGACAATGTGAGCTGCACTAATTTCCAATGTATCAATGCTATAGTCTACCAGCGTTTGATCTGCCCGATTGAGCTTGACAAAATTCCCGATTAACTTGCCGGATGTATCAATTGCTTGAACGCCTAAATCGCTATTCTTTCCTCGTTCCCAGAAAAACAGGTTATCTAATCCCGATTTATCCGCACGAACAATTTTATTAAAGAAAAGGTTCATCCTAAAAGAACCTGTCTCCTCAGTGTCAATAATATTGTTGAGATTGCGGTTTCCCAGATAAGCGGCAACTTCTGCGCCGGTTGGATCGTTCATTCCAGATGTCGGCATCGGCGCATTGGCTTTATCACCTTTATCTGTGCTTGCTCCACCTGTGTTGTTGTTTGTGCCGGCTATTTCTGGGTTGCTCGTATCTCCTGATTGCTTATTTGTGATCGGTGTATTCGAGAGAATTTTTGCCTCGTTAACCAGTAAAAACCGATCAATCGTAGTTTGATTTTGTGTAATAGAATTTAACCAAATATCACCTTCGGCTCCATCAACTGCCGTAAAGTTGGTTGTAAAACTAGCTGCTTGAGCAGTCGTGGAAGCCGCGATAACTAAACCTATCGCTAAGTAAATACCTTTTAATGCGGAATGAAAGTTCATATAAGTTCCCCCCATACATAGTTCCCGTTGTAGCCGGTGTGTAAATAGATCGGAGCCATATTTGGGAGGTATCCCGTTCCTAAGCAATTACTTAAATCTCTAAAATCCGACTCAAGCCTTTGCCTATATCTGTGAAATATATCTCGCTGATCTACACAGGACTATCCTAATTCCCACCAGGCTTGCTCTACCAGGGTTTACAGCGATTTTTACTCAATCTTTAAAATCGGCAGGAGTATTCCATAAGTATGATGAAGTTCCTTCGGAACGCCTCTAAAAAATAATGGATACCATAGAGTTTCTTAATAGTTAAGATTTAATTATAGTTTAAAAAATAATATAAATAAGTGATTATGATAGAAGGTTAAGTTCTTTTATCAAGCATTTCTTAGCAATCCTTTATCAAAGGGAATTCGGGTAGAAATAGGGTTTTTGAATTAGGGGCCGGCATAAAGTTAGAAATACCTGTTGTTCTTGTGCCCACTCGCTTGTATGCTAAAAACGTCTTTTGGTAGTTTGCCTAGAGATGGCATTATTCATCGAGTTGATTTGCGAAGCGTGAAATGAAGGAGGCATTAGACTATGGATTGTATGATCGAGTCCATCATACATAACATCCGTTTGTAGCGCCGAGTGATCGAGTCCTAATGTATGCCCGATTTCATGGGTGATAGTATTCGCAATTAAATTGGACAATTGATTAGCATTAAGACTAGCATTGTAAGACGCATTAAATATTTGGTCAATGCGAACAATAGCACGGGCTGTAACCATTCCTAATTGAAAAGTAGCCACTCCCAGATAGTCAACTGGCTGGTTGTCAGCAAATACATACACGTGAGTAAAGTCCTCTCCCCACTCTAGGGGATCAGGCTTATCTGACGTCAAAAATACTTTGACGCTTCTAAAGGCCCCATATATTTTAGAAAAGGCATCAATAAGAATAGTTGCGATTGCTTCTCTATTTTCCTCGGTAACATCCATTCCAGAGATATCTACCCAAATGCAACGGCGATCGCTATCCTTTTCTACAACAGTTCGCCCACAAGAAGGACAAAACTCCCAATGAGATTGGATGCGCGAACGACATCCCTGACAGCGGGGTTTGGGGGGTCTAGTCAGGTTTATGCGTTCCCAAATAGGAACTTTAAGTTTACGAGTGGGTCTGGTAAAATCAAGGCGATCATACAAAGACATTGATTTATAATAAAAATTTTTAGGGTAATATTTTTTTTCTAATTTTACAAAAATCGCGTAACTTCTAGTTTAATATCCCTTTCGCTCTTGCCTGTTTAATCCAACCCGGAAATTCATTCAGCAGTCTTTCATACAATTGCTCATCAGTAATTTTTCCTAAATCATCTACCTGAAAAAAGTCGGCGTTATCAACAATCCGACCACCCATCGTGTCTAATCTTTCCAAAATTCCATAATTAGAACCAGCTAAGCCAACAAATTGCCAGAATATAGGATATTTTGCTGCATCAACCACAGCTTTTGTAATCCCTTGTTCATCAGTAACGCCTCCATCACTAAGAAATACAATAAACGTAGGCAGTTTATCAGGCATTTCTTGAGTGTATTTCTTGATTACATCTTGGATTACACGAGCTTCATTGTTTCCAAAACCTAGTTCTTTCATCAGAGAAGGGGTTTTCAAAATCAGGAAACTTCTCTTTTTTTCTCCACATTCTTCTTGAACGTAACCATCAACATTTGTCTCATGGACTGATTTTGTTCTTTTGAATGTTGAACCAAAAAACCAAACGTCTAATTTTCCATCATTATCTAACCTACTAGCAACAGGAACTATTCTTTCAAGAAAGGCCTGTACTGCCCCAGAAGTATACTGTTGGAGCATAGAGCCAGAAATATCTAAAACCAAAGCAACGCGTGCTACGACATTAGTAATACCTTTTTTGGTAAGAACAATATCTACTTTTGTTTTTAACAAACTAATATTTGCTTTTTTTGTAATATCGATAGGCTGCGATGGACTATTTTGAAGAGGAACAATTACTGGAATTTCTACTTTAGGCTCTACTTTCTTTTCTTTCGGGTTAGTTTCGACAATATACTTATCTACAAAACTTTGTAATCCAGCATTATAACCTTCTCCAACGGCTTGAAATCTCCAGTCATCATCTTTTTTATACAATCTTCCAAATTCCAAAGCTGTCTCTTGAGAAAAAGCTTCTCTCAAATTGTACCGAGCCAAAGACCTTTTTGTTTCTGGGTTGTAAATCTTGATAAATGCGTTTCTAATTTGGCTGAAATTTTGATTTTTTTCCTGTCCTTCATGAATTGTAACAACAAAAACTATTTCTTGAATAATAGGATTTATTTTTTGCAAATCAACATAAATCGTCTCATCATCTCCGTTACCTTCTCCGGTTCTATTATCTCCAGAGTGTCTTAAAGAACCATCAAGGGATTGAAGGTTGTTGTAAAACACAAAGTATCTTTCATCAGGAACTTTGCCATCTGCGCCTAACATGAACACAGAAGCATCAACATCATAACTTTCTCCATTCTGACTGACCTGCCAGCCCAAGCCAATAGAAACTTTTTTTAACTGTGGAACCTCTTGAGAAAGATTAAATCTGCCACCTTTAGATAATTCAATTTCCATTTTTAATAGCTCCTTTATGTTGACCAGTAAATTTTTGTAGTCAAGTTAAGTATGTATTAAAAAAAGGGGAGACAATAATAAATAAATCCCCCTTTTGATTAAATCCTTAACTAGCTTCTAAGAAGCGTATTTATCTACAAAACTTTGCAGACCTGATTTATAACCAGCGCCGACAGCTTGGAATCTCCATTCACCATCTTTTTTGTAAAGCTTACCAAATTCAATCGCTGTTTCTGCCGAAGCATCTTCATCTAGTTCATACTTAGCAATTTGGTTTTCTGTTGCATTATCGTAGATCCTGATGTAGGAGTTTCTCACTTGCCCAAAGTTTTGCTTTCTTTGATCTGCTTCATGGATAGTCACAACAAAAACTATTTCTTGAACTGAGGCATCAACTTTACTTAAATCAATTTGAACAGTTTCATCATCCCCTGAACCCTCACCAGTTCTGCTATCTCCCTGATGTTTCACAGAACCGTCTGGGGATGTTGAATTGTTATAAAACACAAAGTATTTGTCGTTAGGAATTTTTCCATTAGCGCCCAACATAAATACAGAAGCATCTAAGTCGAAAGCTGAACCTGTATCTGTGGCGTTGATATCCCATCCCAAACCAATACCCGCATTTTTCATGCTAGGTGCTTCTTTTGAGAGATTGATTCTTTCGCCTTTGCTTAAGTTAATTGACATGATTCCTACCTCTTGGTACAAAACGATTTTTATTCAGAGTAGAGATTGAGTTTAATTACTCAAGAATTATCAGGCTAGCTAATTAACGAATGGTTAAGCATAGGCTTGCACGAGTTCCTCTAACCCATTAACGCTAACACCATTACCAATGGCTGCCATTTTCCACTCGTTGTTGTGATTGTAAATTTCAGCCATGATCATCCCGGTCTTTCCTTTGTATTCAGCACCTGACAAATTATACTTGGCAAGTTCTTGATTGTTAGAGTTGTTTACTAGACGGACAAAAGCATTTTTTACTTGTGCAAAGTCTTGTTTGCGCTTAATACACTCAAAAATATTAACCGTAAAAACCAGTTTTACAATCTCCTTTGGTAGCTTAGCTAAATCTATAATAATCTGCTCGTCATCACCTTCTCCTGCACCTGTTAGATTATCACCCAGATGGGTAATTGCTCCTGATTTGTGGGATAGGTTGCCAAAGTAAACGATGTTAGCTATATCTCTTACTTTGTCATTTTGATCTAAACAGATGACTGAAGCATCTAAATCGTAGTCTGGAGTATTGCTGAAAGCTCCAAACAAACCACCACCCGTGCGTTTTGCCACATCCCATCCCAGCCCACACATGAGTTTGGTTAACCCTGGTGCTTCTTTGGAAAGAGAGATGCGTTGCCCTTTCTGAAGGTTAATTCCCATCTAAATTATCCTAGATATATTGAGTTAGTAATGTTTTTCAGTTACTTGATTGGCTAGTCGTTCGCAACAACATTTATTCAGGGTTGGTTCTGAATTTTAGCTATAGCGATCAAGTAGTGCTTGCAAGCCACCTTGATAGCCGGCTCCCACAGCATTGAGCCGCCATTCACCATCTTTACGGTAGAGTTCAGCCATGATTAATGCTGTCTCTATCGAGTAGTCTTCTACAAGGTCGTAACGGATTGCTTCCTGTTTTGTCTGAGCATTAACAACCCGGACGAAAGCATTTCGTATTTGACCAAAATTTTGACCGCGTTGCTGTGCTTCGTGGATAGTGACAGTAACAACGATTTTTTGAACGTTGCTTGGAACTTTGTTGAGATTAACTTTGATAACTTCATCGTCTCCCTCACCTAAACCCGTAAGGTTGTCTCCCAGGTGCTGAAGTGATTTATCAGGGTCGGGACTTGTAAGATTATTGTAAAAAATAAAGTGGTTGTCAGAAATAAGTTTATCGTTGGCACCTAACATGAATACTGACGAGTCTAAATCAAAGTCGTAACCTGTGTCTGTAGCTTTAACGTCCCATCCGAGTCCAATCAAGACCTCTGTTAGGCCAGGTGCAACTTTTTCAAGTGATACTCGTTGTCCTTTAGCTAGTGAAACTGCCATGTGTTTTTCCTCCTGTTAATAGCAAACAAAAAGCACACAAATTTGAAATAAATTTCAAATTTGTTCCATCGAATTTGGATTTTTTCTGCAAATAGCAAAAGAATGCAATCTGCTACAGTTAGTAGCTAAGTAATTCGGACTATGTGGAGAATAGTTGAACAGCAATTAAGAATTTTTTACATGGATAGTGGTGAAGGTTTAGCGTGGTTTACCGTAAAGTAAATAACACTTAATGAAGCCACTAAGTTTTGTGTTCATCCGGTTGACTTCAAGAATTTACGCACGACTTTACCTATCTCTGTTGAGTCATTACTAAAAGTTTTTATGAGTAGCCGGCTTTTTTCCTCGATGTATTACGGACTGGAACGCAGGCCATGTCCTGCGCTTTATCCTAGTCATTGTTAAAAAGCATTGTAAAGAGTAAAAATACTTAGTGCGAAAACCCTCTATGTTTATACCAAATAATTTCCTGTTAAGTTTTGTTCTTTTCCCAGCTCGCCCGGTTGACCTTTCTTACTGGCGCTATGAGCTGCTAAATTCAGTTATCGGATCACACCGGCGCGACAGTCTCGCAGCCAAGTATTAATAGCCTGAGCAATAACGCCGGTACTGCTATCTCGTGGCGGTAAGGGCGGTTTTCCTGCCGGATAAGTACCCAGTCGGGAAAACATCATCGCCAAGCGCCAGCCACTTTGAGTTTTAGTTAGAAACACCCAGTGGTAATGCTGTAATTCTACCAACGTGCCGGTGGCATAATTCCGCTCAAGGGTACTAATAAAAACTTGGCGGGGTTCGTCAGAAGATGGCTCTACCGGCTCACCAATATCTAAGGAAGCGCTTTTAGGAGAACGTCCGGGGCCAAGCGGTAAAGGTTCATACTCTGGAAATCCCGCTATAATCACATAACTCAGCCCCTCTGTCACACCAACACTGCGAGAGCGTTGAATCACGCGATTTGCATAACTCGGTAAATCTACAATCAGCCGATTAAAAAGTGGTTCTAACTCAGCAGTTTGGCAAACAAAATTGGAATTTTCGGATGGAGGTTGTGGCTTTTTGCTAATAAATTCGGCGGCAAAGGTTGATTCGATAGGCCAAGTAAATAGTAAACAGTAAAAAGGCACAAGAAAGAACATCTTTCTCTTGCCTTTAACAGTTTGCTTTCTACCTTTTAGCGTTTCCACCGGCAGTCGATTATGCAATCGCCGAAATTTCTTCACAAATTCGCTCAAAAGCAGCCGACGGATCGGCAGAGGCAGTAATTGGACGCCCGATCACAAGATAATCAGCACCGGCAGCCACAGCATCCCTTGGCGTCATTGATCGCCGCTGATCGCCCGCCTCTGCCCACACCGGACGAACCCCCGGACAAACTAACAGAAAATCATCCCCACAAACTTGTCTGAGATTTTCCACCTCTTGAGGTGAGCAAACCGCGCCGGCAAGACCACTTTCTTGGGCTAAAATCGCCATTTGCAAAGCATACTCCGGTAATTCCAAAGGAACTTTCAAATCGAACGCCAAATCCCGCGACGACAGACTCGTTAGCAGAGTAATTGCGATTACATTAGGAGGTTGCTGTCCCGTTGCAGCAGCACCTTCTTCCACAGCGGTTTGCGCCGCCTTTAGCGCCTGACGACCGGCACTCGCGTGAACTGTCAGTAAATCGACCCCGTAACTCCCCGCCGCCCGACAAGCACCGGCAACCGTATTTGGAATGTCGTGAAACTTCAAATCCAGAAAAATCCGCTTTTGCCGGTCTTTTAACTGAGACAAAATACTAGGGCCGGCGCTGACAAAAAGCTCTAACCCAACTTTCCAAAACGAAACGAGCGGCAGCGACTCAACCAGCGCTATCGCTGCCGCCTCTGCCGGCACATCTAAAGGAACAATGATGCGGTCTGATACTGATACC
Source organism: Microcoleus sp. FACHB-68 (assembly GCF_014695715.1). Taxonomy (NCBI): domain Bacteria; kingdom Bacillati; phylum Cyanobacteriota; class Cyanophyceae; order Oscillatoriales; family Microcoleaceae; genus Microcoleus; species Microcoleus sp. FACHB-68. The sequence goes on along the minus strand of NZ_JACJOT010000016.1, from coordinate 69,589 downwards.
ATTTGGTGTTTTCACTGCTACATTTTGGGATTGGGGCATGGCTGCAACTGTAGAGCTTATGGATAAGACCAATGCCCCTACCGTTCTTGTTGGCGAAGCCTTGAGCTATGCCCCAATCCCCATTACGGAACTAACCGCACAAACTTCTTTTTCCCGACTTGCAAAACCTTACCATGCAGCTCAGCTCGCTGCTCGAAGGCGCAGTTAATATCCTCAACGCGTTCACCATCCAGCCGCACAGCCCCACCTTGAATCTGCCGGCGGGCATCGTTACCCGTTTGGCACAACCCACTCGCACTGAGAATATAAAACAGTTTGGCGGGAAACTGCACCGACTCTAAGGAGAATTCCGGGACAGCATCGGCTTGCTTAGCATCTCCTTGGACTAAGGTCAGCGCTGCCTGCTGGGCCTGCTGGGCGGCTTCTGTGCCGTGATACTGAGTGACAATATCCAGGGCGAGAAGTTTTTGCCGTTCGCGGGGATTTTCCGGCAACCCATTAAGCGGTAAATTTGTCAATAGCTCAAAATATGATTCTATCTGCTGATCGGGAATTTTTTCGAGCTTAGAATACATGGTCAAGGGGTCTTCGGATAAGGCCACATAGTTGCCGAGGGACTTGGACATTTTTTGAACGCCATCAGTTCCCAACAAAATCGGCATTAGCAAGCCAAATTGAGGCTTTTGGCCAAAATGTCGTTGCAGGTCTCGCCCCACCGCAATATTAAATTTTTGGTCACTTCCTCCCAGTTCTACGTCGGCTTCCACAGCCACGGAATCATAGCCTTGCATTAAGGGGTAGAGAAATTCATGGATGTAAATCGGGTTTTCTTTCTCGTAGCGTTCAGCAAATCCTTCTTTGGCCAGCATTTGACCAACAGTCATGGTTGCGAGCAGTTCCATCGTTTGGGCCAGCTCCAGCTTAGAGAGCCATTCTGAGTTATAGCGAATTTCTAAACGGCCCGGTGTGTCAAAATCCAGAATAGGCCGAACTTGGCTGAGATAAGTTTGGGCATTTTGGTGGACTTGCTCGATACTGAGTTGCTGACGTACTTCCGATTTGCCGGTCGGATCGCCAATTCTAGCGGTAAAATCTCCTATTATTAGCACTGCAGTGTGACCGGCATCTTGGAAAGCTCGAAGCTTACGCATCGGAATACTGTGACCCAGATGAATATCAGCGCCGGTGGCGTCAATCCCGAACTTCACCCGCAAAGGCCGGGAACCGCTAAGCCGGCGCATCAGATTTTCATCGGGATTCTCAGAATTTGGCGCATTGGGAAAAATTTCACTCACACCCCGGCGCAGCCAGGAAACGTCTGGAGCCGCACCCCCCTCACTTCCCCCGCTTTGGAAAGATGGGTGAGCGCTAAGGGATTGACTGTACGGTTGATTTGAAAGCTGAGTTTGCAAATTCACAACTTGATTGGTTACACTCACTGAAATAAAAATCCTTTGGATATAGCAGTTATTAGGCAAGAGAACGAGTTTTCCCCAGATCCCTAACCTTTAAAAAGTCGAACAGCCAGATTACTATATGCAAAAGTTGCAGAAATATCCATGCCGGCCTAAAAAACTTTGGAGTGTGTCTTGACGCACCTTTCAATTTATAGAGTAAGGTTAATCTGCACCCTTTTCTGTCCTGATGGCTCTACTGGTGGTGGTGAAATTACTACAACAGGGGGAAAGCCAGGTTTGACTGCCGGTAGGGAGTGCACTCAAACTAAAATCTCTGGAGAACATCTCGCCCAAACAAGCTTTTCAGATTAAGCCTTTTTCGTTGAGGACGTGAAATCGCCGTGTCAACTAACACAATTAGACAAGAACCACCGAGAAACCCAGCACCGGTATTTAATTTTGTTCAGGGTGTCAGCAAAGTAACAGCAGGAACGCTGCTTGGTATTACAATGCTGGCCAGTTCCGTGGTAGCCGGGGGACTGGTTGGCTTGGCGATCAGCTTCCGGAATCTGCCAGATGTGAGAGTTTTACGCAACTACACACCCACGGAAACTACTCACATCTACGACATTAATGGCACCCAGCTGACCAGTATCCATGATGAAGCAAATCGCGAAGTGGTGCCGCTCAACAAAATCTCTCCGGATCTCAAGCGGGCGATTTTAGCAATAGAAGATAGCCACTTCTACTCCCACCACGGTCTTAACCCAGGCGGGGTGTTGCGTGCCTTTGTGAAAAACATGGAGGAGGGTAAAACGGTTGAAGGGGGTTCAACCATCACCATGCAGCTGGTGAAAAATCTTTTCCTGTCTCCCAAACAGGCTGTCAGCCGTAAGGCCGCTGAAGCTGTGCTGGCCATCCGTCTAGAGCAAATTTTTAAAAAAGACCAGATTTTAGAACTCTACCTAAATCAGGTTTATTGGGGTCACAACTTATACGGAGTTGAAACAGCATCCCGCAGTTATTTTAATAAGTCTGCTTCTAAGTTAAATTTGGCTGAAGCGGCGATGATGGCCGGCCTGGTTCAGGCACCCGAAGATTACAGTCCTTTTGTCAACTATCAGCGGGCCAAACAACGGCAGGCAGTTGTCCTGAATCGGATGAAAGAGCTGAAGTGGATCACGGCTGAAGAGGAAGCTACTGCCCGCAAACAACCGCTCGGAATCGGGAAAATTACTTCGTTTCCAGGTAGTAAGGTGCCTTATGTTACCCAGGCAGTGGTTCAAGAGTTAACGAAGCGCTTTGGCCGGGATGCAGTTGTGAAAGGGGGGATGCGGGTTCAAACCACCATTGACCTCAAACTACAGCGCATCGCGGAAGAAACGGTACGCGATTGGCATGATCGGCTTTACTACCAGGTTTATGCGGATCAAATGGCTTTGGTGGCAGTTGACCCCCGTACTCACTTTGTGAAGGCAATGGTGGGGGGCGTTGATTACGGGAAAAGCCAATACAACCGTGCCGTCCAAGCCCAGCGCCAACCCGGCTCGGCATTTAAGCCATTTGTTTACTACACGGCTTTTGCTAGCGGCAGATACGGCCCAGAGTCTATCGTGTATGACTCGCCGGTGAGCTATCCAGATGGGGACGATTATTACTCCCCCAGAAACTACGGCGGCGGCTACTCAGGAGCCGTGAGCATTCGTAGGGCGCTGGAAGTTTCACTTAATGTGCCGGCTGTCAAGATCGGCCAGGATGTGGGGCTGAATAAGGTGATTGAGGTTTGCCGGATTCTGGGCATTAAAAGTCCGATCGAGCCGGTGGTTTCTTTGCCTTTGGGCGCTGTGGATCTGACTCCACTGGAAATGGCTGGTGCCTTTGCCACGTTTGCGAACAATGGCTGGCATTCGGAGACCACATTTATTGTTCAAGTAACGGATAGTAGCGGCAATGTGTTGCTAGATAACACGCCTAAACCCAAGCTGCTCCTCGATCCGTGGGCATCGGCTTCTGTGAACAGTGTCCTGCAAGGGGTTATTTACCAAGGGACGGCAACTTCAGCCCAAATAGGACGACCGGCAGCCGGTAAAACAGGGACAACTTCTTCCGAACGGGATATTTGGTTTGTCGGGTATGTGCCGCAGCTATCTGTTTCCGTTTGGGTGGGTAATGATGATTACACTCCCTTGGTATCGGGATCTACAGGTGGTGGATTTGTTGCGCCGGTATGGCGTGATTTTATGCTGCAAGCGCTACGAAATGAGCCGGTGCAATACTTCAAACCTGCTTCCGACTTTGAGCCACCCTCTCCAAATTAAAGGAACCTGGAGTTAGGATTTTAGATTTTGGATTAGAGGATCTACGTTACTGCCAACAGCCGTTGGGTTCAAGCGCTTAGCCCCAATCTAAAATCTAAAATCTTCAGGTTTGCTTTTCCAGCTCAGCCTTCATCCGCTCTAGAGTAAAGTGCATCTGATCAAACATTTGCTGAGGCGTCATGCCAAATTGATTTAGCTGCGTCTTCAGCTGCTCTACTGTCATTTGAGCCATGAAGTCTTCTGACAATTCAAAGCGCTTCATAAAAATTCGATAGCGCTCCATCATAGCTTCCATTTGATCGATGTAGAGCTTTTTGCCCTCTCGGTCAAATTTGCCGTAGTTACCTCCCAGTTGTATGAGAGCTTGATAGTCCTCAAACAACTGCTTGGCTTCTTGCTGAACAATTTCTGAATCAAAAAATCCCATTGCTAAGTCCACCCAATTGACTTAATGACTAGGTGGGAAGTCCCGCTGTAGCTGAATTTTCCTAGTCTTATTCTAGTGCAGTGCCAGGTTTTGATTCAACTGAGCGGGTGTGGAAAGCCCTACTTCTCAACACTCAAGCTGAGTGCCTAAAGGTGGGCCTAGCGCACTTTTTCCCTCAAGAAAAGCAAATTCTTCATTTCTTATGTTTCTTCACAAGGGTTGACCTTGACATTGCTAAAGTTGACAAAGCCAACCTATCAAACTCGACCAAGTCGGCTGAAAGGCCAAAAGCGAAGCCAAGCACGGCCAATAATATTTTGTTTTGGCAGAAACCCCCAAATATGAGAGTCGTTACTGTTATTACGGTTATCTCCCATGACAAAGAATTCATTCTCAGGAACCGGCTGGGGTCCCCAGTTATAGTCCGGCGGTTGGGCGATGTAATCTTCCATTAAGGGAGAGTCATTCAGATAAACTTGGCCATCTTGGATCTTAAGAATTTGACCCGGTTCACCGATCACTCGTTTAATAAAAGCTTGATCTTTGTCGTACCCCTCTTTTTGCAGCGCTGGGGGTGGAGCAAAGACAATAATATCGCCGCTCGCTGGTGGCCGAAAGTGATAGGAAATTTTTTCTACGACGAGGCGATCACCCATTAACAGAGTTGGCAGCATTGAATCTGACGGGATGTAGCGCGGTTCTGCCACAAAGGTGCGAATCGAAAAGGCTAAAACGAGCGCAATGACTAAAATTTGAATATTTTCGCGCTGCTTGCGCCACACTCGCACCCAAAATGGAGAAGTTTCCCAATTTTTTTCATCAAATGCCATCAAATCCTCCTTTAAGGTTACTCCCGTTCTGTGAAGGTGTGCCTAAACTTTTTGGGCCGGCCTCTGTTGCAGACAGCACCCAGCAGCTCTGGCATTTTAGCTTGAATTGCGCTCTTATCCATCAAGCGACAAGCTGGCAGCAACCGCAACCCATATAAAAAGGCGGTAGAGATGAATCTTCTCTACCGCTTTTTATTGAATCAAATTGCTTAACGATTAGGAATTAGCCACCGGCAATGTTACATTTCAGCGGCTTGGGGGAGCAGTTCCCGCTTTTGGCCAAGCACTACCTTCACTTGACCGTCATCATCAACATCAATAGTGGCAGTGTCGCCATCTTTGATGCGTGCTGACAGAATTTCTTCAGCCAGAACGTCTTCTAGCAAGCGCATGATCGCGCGGCGCAGGGGTCTGGCACCGTAGCTTTGGTTGTAGCCTTCTTGCACCAAGCGCTCTTTAAAGCGTTCGGTAACTTCCAAGACGATCCCTTTCTCAGTCAGGCGCTTGAAGACTTCACCCAGCATGATATCGGCGATTTCCTTGATTTCGTCCATATTCAGCTGGCGGAAGACGATGATTTCATCGAGACGGTTGAGGAACTCTGGGCGGAAGTAGTTCTTAAGTTCTTCGTTAACCAGAGACCGAATACGGGTGTATTGAGCATCCGATTGATTTTCGGAGAATTCAAAGCCCAATCCGCCGCCGCCTTTCTCAATCACCTTAGAACCGATGTTGGAGGTCATGATCAGCAAGGTGTTTTTGAAGTCCACCGTGCGGCCTTTGGCATCAGTAAGGCGTCCGTCTTCAAGGATTTGCAGCAGCATATTGAAGACATCGGGGTGGGCTTTTTCGATTTCGTCAAACAGCACCACGGTGTAGGGACGCCGGCGTACAGCTTCGGTTAACTGGCCACCTTCGTTGTAACCGACATACCCAGGGGGCGAACCGATCAGTTTGGAAACGGTATGGCGTTCCATGTATTCCGACATATCGAGCCGAATCATGGCTTCTTCTGAACCGAAGAAGTAGGTAGCCAAGGCTTTGGTTAGCTCGGTTTTACCAACGCCGGTAGGGCCGGAGAAGATAAAGCTGGCAATGGGACGGTTGGGGTTCTTCAGACCAACACGAGCGCGGCGAATGGCACGAGAGACAGCTTTGACGGCTTCTTCCTGACCGATGAGACGCTGGTGGAGGGTATCTTCCATGTGCAGCAGTTTCTCGGATTCGGATTCGGTGAGTTTATTCACCGGCACGCCTGTCCAGCTGGCAACAATTTGAGCGATGTCTTCTTCGGTCACAACCGGGGAGGCATCTTCACTCTTAGGAGAGTCGGTCTTTTTGCTGTTAGCGATCGCGCGGATTTCTGTTTTGATTTCCATTTCACGATCACGCAGTTCACCGGCACGGTCAAAGTCTTGAGAGCGAACGGCGTCGTCTTTCTCTTTCAGAACTTGCCGCAGTTCTTTATCAAGTTCTTTGGCTGCCGGTGGCAGTTGAGAGTTGATTAACCGCACTCTTGAACCGGCTTCATCTACCAAGTCAATCGCTTTATCAGGCAAGTAGCGATCACTGATGTAGCGATCAGAGAGCTTGGCCGCTGCTTCCAGAGCAGCGTCAGAAATCTTGAGCTTATGGTGTTGTTCGTAGCGATCACGCAACCCGTAGAGAATCTCAATGGTTTCGTCAACGGTTGGTTCGCCCACCATCACCGGCTGGAAGCGGCGTTCTAAGGCGGCATCCCGCTCAATGTGCTTGCGGTATTCATCTAGGGTGGTTGCACCAATGCACTGCAATTCACCTCTAGCCAATGCCGGCTTGAGAATGTTTGCCGCATCGATAGCCCCTTCTGCCGCACCTGCACCGATGAGGGTGTGCACCTCGTCAATTACCAGGATGACATTGCCGGCAGAGCGGATCTCATCCATGATTTTTTTAAGGCGTTCCTCAAATTCCCCGCGATACTTTGTGCCGGCTACCAACAAGCCAATGTCTAGGGTGACAACCCGCTTGTCTTCGAGAATGTCAGGAATATCGTTATTGGCAATTCTTTGGGCCAGACCTTCCGCGATGGCAGTTTTACCGACTCCAGGTTCCCCGATTAACACAGGGTTGTTCTTGGTACGGCGACCGAGAATTTGAATCACCCGTTCAATTTCTTTTTGCCGGCCCACCACTGGGTCAAGTTTGCCGTCAGCGGCCATTTGGGTCAGGTTGGAACCAAACTCATCAAGTGTTGGCGTTTTGGTGCGCCCCTGAGACGCGCCTGGGGTGACTTCTGCCGTCTCTCCCAGCATTCTAATGACCTGCGTCCGGACTTTTGACAGATCCACTCCCAGGTTTTCTAGCACTCTGGCTGCTACGCCTTCCCCTTCTCGGATTAGACCTAAAAGCAGGTGTTCAGTGCCAATATAATTATGTCCGAGTTGGCGAGCTTCTTCTAGAGATAGCTCTAGAACGCGCTTGGCCCTTGGAGTAAAAGGAATTTCAACTGCGACGAAGCCAGAACCTCTGCCGATAATTTTTTCTACTTCAATACGAGCGTCTTTGAGATTGACGCCCATTGATTTAAGAACTTTGGCGGCAACACCAGTTCCTTCTCCGATCAAACCCAGAAGGATTTGTTCTGTGCCCACGAAGTTATGTCCCAGGCGACGTGCTTCCTCCTGGGCCAGCATAATCACCTTTATGGCTTTTTCTGTAAAGCGTTCAAACATGGCGTTATTCCCATCACCTGCTGCGTGCCCGTACGCTGATTTTAGCACAGGGATTTTATTCGGCTGTCACACTTGCAACATATAGGGGGATCGCAGCCGGCAAAACTGAAAAGATTGAAGGCAAATGCCCAATTTATTTTAAATTTCCTTCTTTTGGGTGAGTGTCTTTTGAGTGGTTCTGCTTTACAGGTTAATTTCTTGCTGATAGTTGATAGACCAGCCAATGCGGGAAAGGCGCTCGTAAGTTTCTTGATGCCAATTGGCTAACGTTTGGGTAAATTCAGGGCGTTGCAAACCGGAAAGCCAGAGAATTAAAGCATCTTCGCCAGTATCTTGGTAGTAGCGGCGGCGGCGTCCGACTTCTCGAAACCCAAATTTTTGGTAGAGAGACAGTGCCGGTTGATTAGAACTTCTCACTTCGAGGGTCGCCCATTCCAGATGCCGATTAACTGCCGATTTCAGTAAGTCCAGCAACAATACTTGTCCAAACCCCTGATGCCGATATTCAGGATGAACGGCCAAAATTGTGATGTGCGCTTCTTCTAAAATTGCCCAGAGACAACCTAATCCTAGGAGGATTTGTTTATTACCCTTAGTCTTTTGATCTTTGTCTGTTGCGGCCCAGTCATGATCTATGACAAAGGATAAACTCAGCAAATCGCTGTTAGGACTGTCTATTTCTCGCTGGTAGGCATCGATTGACCACAACCCGCCAAAACACAGCCGATCAAGTTCCACCACCGCCGGCAAAAGCTCTGATGTCAGCGGTTTCAGTTCCAAAAAATTCACAGAAGCGAGTGATAAATGGCTGAGAACGCACAAAACTCAATTGTACTGTCTCGGTCAAACTCGAAACAAGAATAAGATTTTGGATTAGCCAAAAATTCGTAAAATGTTTGAAGTTTGAAATCGCAACTGAGAGCCGAAACGCACCTGCTCCCTCACTCAACTAAGGATAAAGAATCGGATTATGCTATCTACTCGCCCTGTAGCGGCTGAAAATTCAGCACATCAATATTTACCAGAGACGATTGGTGCTTCAGAATCTCGCTCACCGAACCAACAACTGTTGCCGATCACAGCGAAAGTGAACAGTCAAGACCATTTGGAAATTGGTGGCTGTGATGTGACAACGCTAATAGAGCGCTTTGGTTCTCCGCTATACATTTTGGATGAAGAAACGCTGCGGACGGCTTGCCGGCAATACCGGGATGCTTTCAGCCGCTACTATCCGGGTGAATCTCAAGTGCTTTACGCGTCTAAAGCTTGGAGTTGTTTGGCTGTCTGCGCGATTGCCAACAGTGAAGGCTTGGGGATCGATGTGGTATCTGGGGGTGAACTGCACACAGCCTTGGGTGCCGGCGTTCGTCCGGATAAAATTTATTTTCACGGCAACAATAAGTCCCGTGCAGAACTGAACTTGGCCATAGAAACCGGCTGCATCATTGTGGTGGATAACTGGCTGGAACTGCACACCCTGGCGGAAATCACCCAAACTGCCTCATTTCTGCCGGTGCGGATCATGTTACGTCTGACTCCTGGCATTGAGTGTCACACCCACGAGTACATCCGCACCGGCCACTTAGACAGCAAATTTGGCTTCGATCCCGATGGGGTGGATGAAGTTTTTAACTTTGTCAGCAAGCAGTCTTCTATATCATGTATTGGCATTCACGCTCACATTGGCTCCCAGATTTTTGAACTACAACCGCATCAGGATTTGGCCAAGGTTCTCGTGCAATGGCTGGTCAAAGCCGGTGAATATGGATTGCCGGTGACAGAATTAAATGTCGGCGGTGGGTTGGGCATTCGCTATACTGAATCGGACGATCCCCCTAGCATCGAGTCTTGGGCAAAGGTGATTTGCGAAGCGATTGCCGGCGAATGCCAAGCTCAGCAGTTGCCCTTACCCAAGCTGCTATGTGAGCCGGGACGTTCGTTAATTGGAACGGCTTGTATCACAGCTTATACAGTCGGAAATCAAAAAGTGATCCCCGGAATTCGGACTTACCTGGCAGTTGATGGGGGAATGTCAGATAATCCCCGTCCGATTACTTATCAATCTCTCTATCGGGCCGTGATCGCTAATCGCATGGGATCACCCATGACGGAGACGGTGACGGTGGCCGGCAAACACTGCGAATCGGGAGATATCTTGATTAAAAACGCGCAACTGCCGCCGGCAGAACCGGGTGATGTCTTGGTGGTAATGAGCACCGGCGCTTACAATTACAGCATGGCCTCTAACTACAATCGTCTGCCCCGACCGGCAGCGGTTTTGGTCACAGAGGGGGAAGCCAATCTCATCTTGCAGCGAGAAACTTACCAAGACTTGCTCCGCCAAGATCGGCTACCAGAAAGACTCACCGGCTTTGCCGAATAAATTTCCGGCTGCTAAGCCACTAGCCGGTTCATCCCTGAGGAAACACAGAAGCGAGAAACAAATTTTCGTCTTCTCACTTCACACTGATTCTAGTTGCCTTTAACCCTCGCCTAATTTTCAGATTGGTTGTTACATCTGTAACAATTTTCTCTGTAGGCGCAGGTGGCATCAGATGCAAGAGAAGTTCTGGTTTAAAAGACTGCCACATGGGATGTCTGCTGGCATAAAATCAAGCTGTAAGGACTCAGCATTGCTGAGCCTGTCTCAAGCACAAATCTGCTAATCTTTGCTAAAAGTTCAATGAATTTGGGTCCCGGTCACGACCCTAGCTGGACTCAGTCCGTGCTGCGTCACCTTATAGACTTTTGGACGCAATGGCTGAAAGGCCCTATTGACATTGGGTTAGTTCTGGCCCTCACTTATATGGTGCTCGTCATTATTGGTGAGCGCCGCACGCTGTGGATGGTGCGGGGATTAATTATCTTAATGCTGGCGACAACGGTCAGTAACAGCTTGGATTTGAGGCTGTTAAGTTTTGTCCTGGAAAAGTTGGTGATTGGCTCGGCGGTGGCAATGGCTGTAATTTTACAGTCCGAGTTCCGCCGGTTTCTCGAACAACTGGGCCGGGGAGAAATTGTACAGCTGTTTCAACCGTCAGGGGGAGCCATTCCCAAGACCGACATTGTACTCGATGAAATTGTAGATGCGGTGAAGGAACTGTCCCAAAACCGCACGGGTGCTTTGTTGATTTTGGAAACAGGCAACCCAATTGATGAGCGAGATTTTTCCGTGCCCGGAGTGAAGTTGAATGGAGAAGTGTCTAAGGAACTGCTACAGACGATTTTTCAGACAACCACACTGTTACACGATGGGGCTGTTTTAATTCGGGCCTCTCGTATTGTTGCAGCCGGCGTGATTTTGCCACTTTCTGAACGCACAGCTTCGCGACAACTAGGGACGCGCCATCGTGCTGCAATGGGAATTACAGAACGTGTCGAAAATTGCCTGTGTGTCGTTGTATCTGAAGAAACAGGCTCTATTTCCTTAGCGGAAAGGGGCACACTAAATCGACCTTTAACCAGCAGTAAACTCAAAGAACTGCTAGAGGCTCGATTTTCTCAATCTGTTGAGCGCGAAGCAGTTGCTCCTAATTTGCGCCGTTTGGGAATCCTAAGTTCTCGGATATTGGCACTTGTTTCGCGTTTTCTGCGTCTTCCATCATCGGCTTCTGGTGATAAAAAATGACTGCTAAGCCAACTGTTTTACAAGAGTTACCTGCTGACCTTAACCAAGAACGTCTGCCTAGACACGTAGCAGTGATTATGGATGGGAATGGCCGCTGGGCCAAGCGTCAGGGGCTACCTCGGATTATGGGCCATCGGCGGGGGGTCGATGTACTCAAGGATCTATTGCGTTGCTGTCGGGACTGGGGAATTAAAGCGCTGACTGCTTATGCATTTTCTACAGAAAATTGGGGCCGGCCTCTAGAAGAAGTTGATTTTTTGATGACCCTATTTGAACGCGTCTTGCGGCAAGAGTTACGGGAAATGATGCAAGAAGACGTTCAAATTCATTTTGTAGGAAATTTAAATGCGCTCCCGCGAACCCTCCATGCAGAGATTGAGCGGTCGGTGGATGAGACTCGCCACAATCAGGGAATTCAGTTTACTGTGGCTACAAATTACGGAGGCCGGGAGGAGATTTTGCAGGCGTGCCGAGCCATTGCAGTGCAAGTGCAGCAAGGTTTAATTCAACCAGAGCAAATTGATGAAGCTCTGTTTGAACGCCATCTCTACACTGCCGGCATTTGTGACCCCGACTTGCTGATTCGCACCAGTGGAGAAATGCGCTTGAGTAATTTCCTGCTATGGCAGGTAGCTTACTCAGAACTTTACATTACAGAGACGCTGTGGCCAGATTTTGATCGGGCGGAGTTTCATCGGGCGCTGAGTGCTTACCAAAAGCGGGATCGCCGGTTTGGAAAAGTGTAAGTTTTGAATGCGTGAATTGTGCAGTTACAGGACAGTTCACGCATTCAAAAGTTTTATGGGCCTGAGAAAACCGCCGCTTCAATGTCACTGCGGCTCAGGGAGTATTTAAAGGATCGTTGAAGATCTTGCCCCTCCTCACCGAAATTGAAATAGCGCACAGTCAGCTGGTCAATATCAAGAGTGAGTTCAGCTTCCCAGCTCGCTTGCTGCAGGTGCCAGCAGTGGAGTTGGTTGTGGTCTTGCTGGCATCCTTGTGAGCGCAGCCAGTCCTCAATGTCTGGCAGGGGGTGGTTGTACAGCGGAGTCTCGGCGGGTGGAATGGCCATAAGGTTAAAGGGTTGAGTTAGAGAATTGCAGTAATTCCAGATGTATAGAGTGAGAAGTGAGGAAGCAGTTGTCACTTTTCACGCTTAGCTGTTAAGGAATTAAAAGGTGGGGACACCGGCACATCGTATGTGATTTCTTGAGCCGGCATTTTTTGTCTGAGATCGCTGTTAAAACTTACAGGTTGCAAGGCTGCATCGCCCCGCGTTAAGCCGACAGCAATCGCTAACAACAGACAGCCAATAAACGTAATCCCCAGAATGAACAGGGCAAACACTTCACCGGCAGAAAGCGGGCGATCAGTGGGGTCGAGATACGCCGAAGAGTATTGCCGATTCCCAGAGTGACTGGTTGGGTGGTTCAGGTTAGCCGGTGACTGAATAACAGAGATGTTGGAGTAGCGAATCTTTTGATCGTAAGCCATCCGCCGTTCTACGTTGCTGAGGGTGGCGTAGGCTTCGTTCAGTTTTTGGAATTTTTCCTTTGCCGTAGCCGGCGGCAAGTCCGTTGTATCCGGATGATAGCGCTTGCTTAATTCCCGATACGATCGCCGGATTTCTATGGCTGACGCCGAAGGATGCAACCCTAGCAGGGTGTAGTAGCTATTCGCTAGGGCGGTGCGATCGTACACCACTCGATACTCATCTTTTCGCTTTGCCCTGTTCTGAGTCACCGAAGCTCCACCATGCTTAGTGTTGAATGCTTTTCAACTATTTTAACGACCTTGGGCATTCTGCGCTGTTCCTAAAATTTTTAGTGGCAGTGAAGTAACGATTCAACCACCGGCACCCGTTGCAGTGGAATTGACCCAGTTAGGTGCCAATCCTAAATTTATTATTGGAATTCGTGAGAATTGCTTTTCTCTGATAAACGATCCCACCAATTGCTGAGAGCAATAACCACCCCAGAATATTCACCCGTAAATCAAATAAAGTGACATCAAACAGGTGAAATAAGGTGCAGGCAAAGAAAGCAAGCAGATACGTGAAAAAAATTAACCGATCAGGAGAGGAACTGGGGGCAGTTGTCTCTGTAGAATAAACAGCCGGCCAATCACGCAGCAGCAAGATGCCTTGAGCCAAAACCCACCCAACGACACCACATAATAGGAGCGTTGCGGGAATACCGGCTTCAGAACTGAGCATCAAAATCAAATTGTGGGGATGACCTAGCCATTCGTGCATCTGTGCTTGGTAAAGTGAGGTAAAATTCCGCAATCCCCAACCCGTCCAGGGACGCGCTAAGGTGAGATCCCAAGCAAATTGCCACTGAGTCGTGCGGATCAGTGCTTCTGGGCGGTGTGGATACATCTGGTCATTGATTCGCGCCCAGAAATAAGGAGGAACGGCAATTCTCAGCCAATAGCGGAGTGGATCAGGCCCAAAAGCCGCTCCAAGCAGACAGCCGGCCACCCCAACAACCACACCCACCAGCCACCGCCAGCCTAAATACACGGCGAAGGCCAAACAGGCCAAACCGGCAATTCCCCAAGCATTGCGAGAATTCGTTAAAATCAGCGCTGCTGCATTGCCGGCAACCGCCACAGTCAAAAATGCCCAGCGCCTGAAGCCGGCATCTCTTGTCAAACCGGCATTCCAGTAACGATTTGCGATTTTTAAACCGCCGTAGTCAGGCTTTGTGCGGGTTTCCTGTGGCTGCCATTTAAGCAGCAATGACCGATAAGTTTCTAGCCATAGCCCTAGGGCGAGAATAAAAGTCGCGACAAGATAGCTGGCTAAAACATTCGTATATTCAAAAACAGAAGACATCCGACCGGGGGGATTGCCGGTGGGTGCCAGCAGCCAATCTACAATAATCCATAAAAATTTTATTGGGCCGGCCCAGCCCCAAAACAGTTGTCCCAAGCCAATAATCACCACCGGCACCGAACCAATGACCAAAATCCACGCAATTCGCCGCAGTTGAGCCGGTGTTTGGATCAGAACGCTGAACGCCGGAAAAAAAACAAAAAATGGTAAAAAATTAAACAGACCAAGAAACGCGGTAGGCCGGTCATTAGCAAAGCCGGCAGTAATTACCAACCAGACAAATAAAACAATCAAGCCTTGATTGGCCGGACGCCGAATGATCGTGTGGAAGTGCTGTTTCCACGCCACCAACATCGCCCACGCGAGGCCCAAGACTGCCAGTAGTGGAGCCAAAGGGAGGAAAAAAAGCGCCACTTGGGCACAATTCCAAGGAGCCTGTAAACGGGGTTCAGGAGCCAATTTTCGATGTTCGATGTTCGATTTTGGATATATTATCAATCAAAAATCTAACCCCTAAAATCTAAAATTTATGCGAGTTCCCAGCATTCAGAGCGGGTGAGGCGAATTTGAGCCAAAGCAACGATGGTGGGAATAATTCGAGCATAGTTGGTGGAAATGGCCCGCCAACCTAAATCTGCCAAAAACCAAGTCCACAATACCGGCCCAACAAACGCAAATACGCTGCGGGCTGCGCCATAACGGGCTGCACTCACGGCCATGCCCCGACGGGCTGTTTGGAGTGCAACATATTGCTCAAACCCTTTAGCGGCTGCTGTCCCGCCTATGGCGAGCGTCTGCTTTGCCATCTGGTAGGTGGCGAAGTGAATGGCAAACTGACGGGCAATTTGTTGTAGCAACACCGGCTGGATGACAGAACTGACAGCCAAAGCGCTACCGCCTTTAAAGAGCAAGCCTAAAGGGTCTTTTTGGACTGAAAGCGGCAGGGGTTTGGATAGCTTGGTTTGGGCGAGGGAATGCTGTACGCGCCTGGTTAAGGCTTCTTGTTCCGAAGCCGGCAGTTTTTTCCAGGTTCGACCGAGTAAGTTGAGAAAAACTTCCGCTTCTAAATCGGTTGTGGAGAGCTGATTTGAATAAGAAATTTTTAGATAGCGGCAGACTTGAATTAAGACTTGCCGGTAGCTCACTTGTTCGCTACGCCCCCGCAAAATGGTTATTCCATCTGCTGCTAAATAGCGAAATCGCTGCTCAATCGCATCCAACCAGGCGTGCCGGTCTCGGCTTTTTACATCGATTGGCGCAGGGGTTTGAACATAATCGAGGGGGTTAAACCGGCGGCAAAATAGAATGTCCGTCAGTTGTTGCAATTCTTCTTCTGTTGCCAGTTCCAGTGCTGCTCTTAGCTCGTCCAATGTCGGCTTCCTCCCTTTATTTACCTGCGGATACGCTTGCCGAACGCTCTTGGCCTGCGCCAGGATCGCATACACAGATTCTCGCTCTTACTTATTCTACTATTGTGGCTTAGAGCGATTTTGAATTTTGCCGGCCAGGATTTTCGATTACTCTAAAACTTAATATTTAAACTGATTCGCTAATGACTGATAGCTCACTGACTTTTGATGTGGCGGTGATTGGTGCCGGCATGGCGGGTTTGACTTGTGCTCAATTGCTGCAACAGGCCGGTTATTCTACGATTGTTTTGGAAAAATCTCGTGGGTTGGGCGGACGAGTCGCCACACGCCGAGAGAAGGAAATTCGTGCGGATCACGGGGCGCGGTATTTAGAACCGAAGGGCCGGCACTTACGGCGTTTGGTTCATATTTTGTCGGCTCACAAGATTGTAGAGCCGTGGACGGATAAGACTTATATAGGTAACGACGCAAATAATAGCTTGACACCGGCAGCTTCTTCAAGTTGGTGTCCTTATTATGTCGCGCCGGCAGGAATGAATGCTGTGGGCAAATTTTTGGCCACGGGTTTAGAGATTTGGTTAAGCCGGCGCGTGTTGGCCATGACGCCCACGGATCAGGAGACATGGCAGTTGCTGCTAGAATCTCCCGCTGAATCGGGCAAGATGCCTGGGCCACAAGAGGTAAACGCGAGGGCGGTTGTTGTGGCTATTCCGGCACCCCAAGCTTTGACGATTCTTGAGCCGGTTCACACACAACTGCCGGCAGATTTTATGGCAAATCTGCGATCTGTGGAGTTTGAGCCATGCCTCAGCGTGATTGCCGGCTACTCACCCAATCGGCAGCGAGATTTAGCACAACGAGAGATTGCTTGGAAAACAGTGGTTTTCCCCCACGACGAGCAACTGGCTTGGATCGGATGGGATAGCAGTAAGCGAAGCAACGCTCAGATGCCGGTATTTGTCGCCAACAGCAATCCTACCTTTGCTCAAGATTATTTAGAGGCGGAAGATTTACAACCCGCCGGTCAGATGTTGCTAAATCGTGCCGGCGAGTATTTAAATTCTTGGCTGAATAGCCCCGATTGGTTGCAGGTTCACCGTTGGCGCTATGCCTTTGTCAGCCGGCCAATTCCTGAACCTTGCCTTGCTGCCACAGTGCCGGTGCCGGTGGTTTGTTGTGGCGACTGGTGTGGAGGCAACCAAATTGAAGGGGCATTAGAATCTGGCAAAGCCGCCGCAGAAGAGATTAACCGACAATTGCGACGTCTGCCGATGCCGGGAGAAGGGGTTTGGGATGTGATCGCACGAGAATAATTCTCAGTTTTAACCGCACCCCGCACCCTGACTTATTTACCCTTTTATAATTTCTTCTCCCTGCTAACTTAGGGCAAAACTAACTTTCGTGGATTTGCCCTGGCTGGTAATTCCTTACTCCTCTTTATGGCTTTGCTGGCCGCCCTTTTTGCCAATTTCCGACATATGCTTGCGGTTTTTGCTGACAGCCTCGCCACCCTTTCTGCCAATTTCAGCCATGTGCTGCCGATCTTTGCTCACAATCTCACCGCCCTTGCGACCGGCCTCTTTAGCCTCTTCAGGCGAAAATTTGTGAGCGGTTCCCTTTTCATGGGCGGCTTGACCGCCCTTGCTTGCGATCTCACGCTGTTTTGCTTCGTCCATTGACGCAAATCCGCGCTTACTTTTGTCTGCCATAACAAAAATTTTTAGGGTTTAGACTTCTTTGACTTGTGGCCTTATCCTAAAAATGTTTTAGGGACTGTTTCATCTTTCTATAGACTTATCTAGTTTATAGACTTTTTATACCCTAAGACGTATAAATATCATTCTTTTTAGTCTTTCGCAAATATCCTGTTCAACGTATTATTGAAACCCTTAACTCCGACTTTAAAAAAATAATAAATACTCTTAAATTGTGAAATTTAATATACAATCAAGGGGGAATGTTAGTAGATTAATACTTAATAAAATAAAAAAAGCGATTCTGCGTCTTGAAAGACAACATAACTTTATCGCAGCCTAAAAGCATGGCAAAATTTATAGCTGTACAGACTAAAAAATTAAAATTTTAAATTGGCGGTTTTTTTCCTAACCTTTAACAATCAAAAACAAAAGACTGTCTCACAAAAATAAACCCAGCATTTCTTGTATCAGAACACAAAATTTACCAGAGTTTGTTTGTGTACATTTAGCGGGTTTTTAAATAAAAAATTAATTTTTTTTAGCGAAAGGTCTAATTTGAGAAGTTTCAGAAATGAAGGGCAAAGACTCAAATAACAAATTGAAAACTAGCTGCCAAGTCTAGAAATTCTTTTTTTACTTTCGCCTTTCCCTCCCACTTCTTTTCAATCTCTCCATCCTCTAATCCTGGCTATATTCCCAGGAAAAGTTACAGGAAACTTGAGAATGAAGGATTAAACCTTAGCAATTACGCTGAGCTGCTTACTGATGATCCATGTCATCTGCAGCACCCATGCCCTCATTTTCACTCTTAGAGTCCTCAGGGCGACTGTCACGGAAGAAGCGTCTTTTTCCAAACCGGCCTGTTGTTGACCGTTTACGAAACCGGCGAGCGTAAGCTTGGTTCCGAAGGGCTTTTTCTTTTTTAGGATTGCGGCGTTTAGCCATGTTGGCCTCAAAAAAACAACTGATTGAGCGAGTAAAACTTGTTACTCACTCCTAAAGCAGCTCGAAAGCTGTGATGAAACGTCCAAATGCCTAGGCAAGTTGAAATGTTTACTTTAGCACAATATCAATTTGCTTTTGTTTTTGCTCATCGCTAACACCGCTCACGCTTCAGTCTTGACAAGTTGTTGCGCCAATTGCAGCGCCTCTTCGGGTGTAGAAATTTTGCCTTCTGCGCGTGCCACTCCAATTGCGGTGAGAAGTCTGCCAACGAGAGGTCCCGGCGGTAAATTCAAAGCTGTCATCAAGTCTCTGCCGGTTAGTGGGGGAATCGGATGTGCGACAGGATCGTTGGGGGTGAGAAAGCGCTCAATTAAAGGCGCGATGGCATCCACCGGCATCCCTGACGCTACGGCAAAAACAGCGAGTGCGGGAAACACCGTACCGACATTGCGAAATAAAAAATACTGCTCTGAAACGGATAGCGCTTTGGCTGCCGGCAGCAAATCTGGCAAAAAGTTTAACACCGCCAGGGCTGCTTGCATTTCAGGCCGGCTGTACTTCAGGCGCAATAATTGAGCTTCGGCTTTCTGGAAATCTGGATCGAGCAAACTCGTCAATTTAGCAACGGCTAATAAGGAGGTTTTTGAGGTATCTCGCAAGCTGCGGGACACTTCCGTGCCAAAATCTGGCCAAGTTTGCTGGAGTTTGGCGGCGGACTCATCAACGGCTGCGACTTGAGCTAAACTGCCGCCAGTGGCGCTGGGAAACCAAGTTTCAACTAAGCCATCTTCCCAGGCGGCTTGCAGTTGGGGTGTTCCCTCTGGAGTCGCCAGAAGATAACTTAATTCACTACGCACTCGTTCTGCTGCGATATAACCCAGGAGGGGTGCGAAGGCGCGAATTGCAGTTCTGGTTGCCGGCTCAATGGAAAAATTTAACTGTGAGGCTTGCCGGTATGCTCGCAACAGGCGCAGTGGATCATCTTTGAGGTTTGCCGGCGCAACCATCCGCATTAAACCGGCTTCAATATCGGCACAGCCTTGCAGGGGGTCGATGAAGACGCCGGTGTGAGGATTATAAGCGATCGCATTAACGGTATAATCTCGCCGCTGCAGGTCGCGTTCTAGACTGTCGCCTTCTTGTTGGGCGAAGTCTACTGTCGCATCTTTAAATACCACGCGGGCGATCTGCCGGTCGGCATCAAGCAGCACAAACCCAGCACTGTACTGTTCCGCGATTTGGCTAGCGGTTTTAACCGCTTGTGCCGGCATCACAAAATCTAAGTCTAAATACTCACGGTGTTTCAATAGCAGCGCGTCCCGAACTGCGCCTCCCACTAAATAAGCCGGTTGAGGCAGTAATTCTAGGCTAAATGGCCAATATTCAGGAGACAGGGGAAAGAATGCTGCGGACGGAAGATTTGCCATACTTAAATTTTGCCCCATAACCGGGCAGTGCGCGAACCAATCGGTTATCGGTGTAAAATGCCAGCATAGTCACAAAAATTAACCAGCTCAGGAAGCGACTAGCCTGTTAAGCCGGCTAAATGTTTTAATCGCTGATAACAATTTAAGCTGAGCTGCGCCGGCTGCCAGAATTTTTAGCTCAGATTTATTGCAATCTCAAATCTAATTTGTCTTAATTGTAATATCAGGAATTTCTTCAAGCTACCTGTTGAAATGTCAAGAGGTCTTTAATCATGTGTATTTGTGTTAACTGCCACTATGTAGACCGTTGCCTGACTTATAATGCCGTCGAAACCCAGCATGAAGAACGTCACCTTACTGAAACCCCAGATTTTGAACCGATTGAACCCACGATTAATGTTAATATTCGTCCGCGTGGGGATGAAATTGAAATGGAATGGGATGTTGTAGGGTGTGCGAGTTTTAAGCAAGAGATGGGCAAGTGGGCAAAATTGCGTCCGGGCGAGCTGATCCCTACTTAGGGAAGGCGAACTGCCGGCATCAGAAAAAGAATTCAGAAGTTAGGTTAATGAGAAAAAAAATCTTCTGAATTCTTTCTATCTGATTTAATTATTTGTCAACCAATCTTCAAAGAGGAAAGTGTTAAAGTGAGCCGCGAACGTATCGAACCTAGTCCAGGACAAGAATCAGTCTGGGATTATCCACGTCCCCCTCGCTTGGAGGACTCGTCTAAGCATATTAAAGTAATTTTTAATGGCATTACAATTGCTGACACGCACCGCGCTAAACGGGTATTAGAAACCAGTCACCCGCCGGTTTATTATATTCCCCCAGAAGATATTAAGATGGAGTATCTTTCTAAGACTCCCCAATCAAGTTTTTGTGAATGGAAAGGACGTGCCGGCTACTATACGGTGAGTGCCGGTGATCAGCAAGTACGAGATGCCGGTTGGTTTTATCCAAATCCAACACCGGCTTTTGCTTCTCTTAAAGATTATGTTGCTTTTTATCCGAGTCGGATGGAAGCTTGTTATGTGGATGGTGAAAAAGTGCAGCCACAGCCTGGAGATTTTTACGGCGGCTGGATTACAAGTGAGATTGTTGGGCCATTTAAAGGCGGTGCCGGCACTTGGGGATGGTAAGTTTAAAGGGTTAAATCTTGCTCTAATTTTCTTAAGTAATTCAATCCTAAGAAAATTGCAGCGATGCTTCCTGAGACGCAAATGTCGCCGGCTGCTATTTTATCCATGACTTCGGATGCCGGCACTAAAACAACTTCAATATCTTCTGTAATATCTAAGACTTGTTCACTTGATTTTTTTGCATTTTGAGCGAAAAATAAGTGAAGTTTATTTGTATCTTTAACGGGATTGTCGTATAAAGTGGCAATTTTAGTTAAGTTGCCGGCAGTGTATCCAGTTTCTTCTGTTAGTTCTCGCATTGCGCCCGATTCTGCACTCTCAAAATTTGGCTCAACAGCGCCTGCGGGTAATTCCAAAAAAATTTCACCGACTCCATGCCGGTATTGCCGCACAAAGACGATTTCTTGATTTTCTGTTAGGGCAAATACAAGGGCGATGTCGGGTCGAATATTGATGAAAAAATCGTTAATAATTTTACCGTTGGGGAGTTCTACTTCGTCTTGTCTGATTTGACACCAGGGATTATTAAAAACTAGGTTGGAGTTTAAGGTTTTCCACTTTTTTAAGTGTTTCATGATGTGATTTGTTGAATTTTTTTTTAAGGTTAATATTTGAGGAAAGTGGATTTTTTTATTTAACCGCAGATAAACGCAGATAAACGCAGATGTAAGCGGAGTGGGATGAGAGAAATTTATAGATATACGCAGATGAAGAAGGATGTTTTATCTGTTGTTGTTGGAAGCTTTCTACAATAGCATTCCTGCTATACAAGCTGTCATGAAACAAGCAATGGAGCCGGCAATCATTGCTCGAAATCCTAATCTAGCTACGTCTTGCTGACGTTCGGGAACCATGCCACCAATACCGCCTATTTGAATGGCAATTGAGCCAATATTAGAAAAGCCGCAAAGGGCATAAGTTGCGATAATTACGGCTCGTTCTGAGATTGCTTTTTTTTCGACTAATGCTTTTAAATCTAAATAAGCAATAAATTCATTAAGAATCGTTTTTTTACCTAGTAAGATACCCACTTGGGCGCAATCTGCCACAGGAATTCCCATTAGCCAAGCAACCGGCCACATTAAGTAAGAAAGGATTAATTCTAAAGAAAGTTGTGGCAAACCAACCCATCCGCCTAGCCAACCTAGCAGCGCGTTTAACATCGCGAGAAGCCCCAAGAAAGCAATGAGCATTGCCCCTACATTTAGCGCTAGTTTCCCACCTTCGCGTGCGCCTGAAGCGGCTGCATCTATGGCATTGGCATAAACGCGTTCTACCTTGACTTGTACAGTACCGGCTGTGAGGGATTTCTCGGTTTCTGGGTAAAAAAGTTTTGAGACGGCTAACGCTGCCGGTGCAGACATCACGGAAGCGGCAATTAAATGTTCTGCCGGCACTCCAAAGGAAATATAAGCCGCCATCACGCCACCGGCAATCGTTGCAAATCCGCCGGTCATGACGGCATATAATTCTGATTGCGTTAGAAACGGCACATAAGGCTGAATCAGCAAGGGTGCCTCGGTTTGACCGACAAAAATATTCGCTGCACAGGAAAGTGATTCTGCCCCAGAAGTACCCATCGTTCGCATCATTCCCCATGCCATCCATTGCACCACTCGCTGCAAAATTCCGTAGTGGTAAAGTAAGGTGATGCAGGAGGAGAAAAAGATAATCGTTGGTAGCACTTTGAAGGCTATAAAATGATCGGCAAAGTTATCTCCAAATACAAATTTCGCGCCGGCATCAGAAAAATTTAAAAACTGGCTCACCACATCGCCTAAAAACTTAAACACGGCAAACCCGGCAGATGTCTTGAGAATGAGCAGGGCAAAAATTAACTGCAAAGCAATTCCCCACAACACCGGACGCCACCGCACCGCCTGCCGGTTTATTGAAAAAGCATAGGAAAGCCCGACAAAAAATACCAATCCCAGCAATGAAATTGCTCGTTCCATCTTTTAATTTGAGATTTGAGTTTGAAATTTTACTTCCCCGCAATTTAAGTAGCCGATAGCCTCTAATCCGAGACAGCGAGTACAATAGTAATTTACAGCTCCCTCAGCGCGGCTAAGCGCTTGAATTCCGGTTATGTCTTTGCCCATTGTTGCTATTATCGGACGCCCAAACGTGGGCAAATCCACCTTTGTCAATCGCCTCGCCGGCGCACAAGATGCTATTGTGCATGATGAACCGGGCGTAACGCGAGATCGCACCTACCAGCAAGCCTTCTGGGGCGATCGCGAATTTATGGTCGTAGACACCGGCGGTTTAGTTTTTGACGATAACACTGAATTTTTACCCCTGATCCGCGAACAAGCGTTGGCTGCGTTGGCAGAGTCTAGCGTTGCGATCTTCGTTGTAGACGGACAAACAGGCCCGACAACTGCTGATCAAACAATTGCAGACTGGTTGCGCCAACAAACTGTACCTGTTTTACTTGCCGTCAACAAATGCGAGTCACCTGAACAAGGATTAACCCAAGCTGCCCAATTTTGGGAACTAGGGCTGGGAGAACCTTATCCCATTTCTGCGATTCACGGTAGCGGAACGGGTGACTTACTGGATGTGGTGCTGACTTATTTGCCGTCGGTGGAGGAAATCGCCGAAACCCCTGAGATTAAAGTTGCCATTGTTGGACGCCCCAATGTCGGCAAATCCAGCCTTTTGAATGCCTTTGTAGGGGAAAACCGCGCGATTGTTAGCCCGATTTCTGGCACCACCCGTGATGCGATTGATATGGTGGTGGAACGCAATGGCCAAACCTATCGCCTGATCGACACAGCCGGTATCCGCAAAAAGAAAAACGTCGAGTATGGGCCGGAGTTTTTTGGAATTAATCGTGCTTTTAAAGCGATTCGCCGCGCGGATGTCGTCTTACTCGTGATTGACGCTGTAGATGGCATTACTGAACAAGATCAAAAACTTGCCGGTCGCATTGAAGAAGAAGGTCGCGCCTGTATCCTTGTTGTCAACAAATGGGATGCAGTTGACAAAGACTCTCACACGATTTACGAATACGAAAGACAGATCAAAGACCGGATGTATTTTTTGGGTTGGGCAGAAACCATTTTTGTCAGCGCCCAAACCGGCCAGCGAGTTGAGAAGATTATAGACTTAGTGAATACCGCCGCTGAACAGCATAAACGCCGCATCAGCACTGCTGTCATTAATGAAGTCTTGCAAGAAGCCCTCAGCTGGCACTCTCCCCCAACCACTCGTCAAGGCCGGCAAGGAAAAATTTATTACGGCACTCAAGTCAAAAGTCAACCGCCTACAATTGCCTTGTTTGTCAACGATATCCAGCGGTTTAATGACAACTACCGCCAATACATCGAACGTCAATTCCGTAAACATCTGGATTTCACCGGCACTCCAATTCGTTTGCTCTGGCGTGGCAAAAAACCTCGTGAAGCAGAACGGGAAACCGCTAACCGGGCGACCCGCCATTAGAGTTTGATATTTTAGAGTTTAGATTGAATGGGAAATCTAAACTCTTCATGAGCTGTAGGGGCGAATTTTCGATACGCTAACAGTGCCGGTTCTAACGCCCCTATTCCATACAGATTATGCCAAATCCCTGAGAGAGTTTAATTAAAAATCAAACAGATTCTAACCAAAAAATTGTTAATTTAACAAATAGATAAAAATTAAGAATAATTTATTATCTTATAAGTAAATAAATTAATGTTTTTGAGTGAAACCACTAAAGAATATAAAATATAGGTTGCTCAAAAACCATTTTTTTTATACCAATATGAAATAACCTAACTGTAAAATTTATAACAAACGTTAAAAGTTAAAACCTTCAGATGGATTTACTGCGCTCACTCCCGCTTGGACTATATCTAGAACAACCGATTACTTGGCTACACCGGCTGGATTCGCGCGTTAAAATCGCATGGCTGATGAGCTTTTTAATTGCCCCGCTTCTGGCAAATTCGCTCTGGCGTCTCGCTCTGGTACTCATTCTAATTGTGCTGACACTCAGTGCAAAAATTCCCTTGCGGGTATGGCGGCAGCAATTAGGATGGCTGCTAACGTTATGTACCTTTATCTTCGTTTTGGGGGCTTTCGCGCCCGATGGAATGGCTGTTAGCTATCAACCCAGACTGCCGGCAAATGAGATAACGTTTGCCCAGCAGCCGGCAACTTTAGCGCCTGTGCCGGTGCGCCGCACCCCCTGGTATAAGCCTTTTGGTTGGGGAGAGAAGGCAGAGAAAGATGGAAGTGCCGGCACACAAACCGAACTCAAAAATCTGCCTCAACCCACCAACTACAATTACATTTTATTTAATCGAGGGCCAATAAAAATTAGCCGACGCTCACTGGAACTCGCCATCAGCCTCAGTACCTTATACTTCACAGTAATTTACAGTACAAACCTCTACCTGCTCACCACAGCACCCGAAGAAATTACAGCCGGCATTGAAAGCTTAATGCAACCCCTGCGACGTTTCAACTGGCCGGTAACAGAAATTGCCCTGACTTTAACCTTATCTTTGCGATTTATTCCCCTCGTTTTGGAAGAAGTACAAAACTTAGTTCGTTCCATCTGGACGCGGGCAATTAACTGGAAAAAACTTGGCTTCCGGGGTGCTACACAAGTTTGGTTAATGGTTGCCGAAAAATTGCTAGAAAATTTACTTTTACGTGCTGCTCAAATCGCTAGCGCGATGCAAGTGCGTGGTTTTACCACCCCAAATCAACATCGCGTTGAGTGGTATCAATTGCGCTTAAAAACCTGGGACGGAATCGCCTTAACCGGCTTAATTTTTTTCTGGGCAGCGCGGTTGATTTGGGGATGGGAAGTCTGATTAATTTTAAATATTAAATTGGAGATGACTCCAACATTCTCATGCAACCTATACAACCCTGGTATTGGCGAAAAATTCCCTTAAACAATCGTACCGGCTCAGAAGTCTTTGACACTCTTTTTCGCATCTCAAATGCCGGCAACTCATCCACAAACGCAATTGCCACGCTGCTAGAAAGTCCGTACATACCAAATGGATACTGTCAACCCCTAACGCGATATTCCATCTGTGCCGGCGCTCCTCGAATCGTAGAGGGCCAACTCCAAATGTGGACACCGGCAGTGGGTGAAATTCTTCCCTTCCTCCGCCGCCAGCTACAACGCGCCACAAACTCAGAACTCACAACTCAGGACTCAGAACTGCCCTTCACCGGCGGCTGGCTGGGCTGGCTAGGCTACGATTTGGCCAAAGAAATTGAGCGTCTACCCGATTTAAAACCCGATCCCCTGCCGTTTCCGGTTGCCTATTGGTACGAACCGGCATCCTTTGCCGTCCTCGATCATCACGAGCAAACCCTGTGGTTAGCCGCTAGCGATGCCGGTGAACTGGATCGAATGCAGGGGCAAGTAGAGAAAGGAACAAAGGCGGAGAAGGGGAGAGAGGGAGAGGGGGAGAAATCTCTTAATTCCCCAATGCCGGCTCCTAAATTTCAAATGTCTCAAGCAGAATATCAGGCAGCCGTTCTGCAAGCTCAAAAATATATTCGTGCCGGTGATATCTTTCAAGCCAATCTTTCCCTGAGATTTGAAACCCGCACCAATGCTGAAAGTTGGTCGATTTATCGCGCCTTGCAACAAATTAATCCTTCTCCCTTCGCTAGTTACTGGCAAACACCGTGGGGAGACATGATCAGCTGTTCTCCAGAACGGTTAGTGCAGCTGCAAAACCGGCAAGCCCAAACCCGCCCGATTGCCGGTACCCGCTCACGCGGCAGCACACCGGCACTTGATGAACAACTCGCCAAAGACTTACTCGCCAATATTAAAGAACAAGCCGAACACATCATGCTCGTTGACTTAGAGCGCAATGATTTAGGGCGAGTGTGTGAGTGGGGATCGGTTTTTGTAGATGAATTACTTACAATCGAGCGCTACAGTCATGTCATGCATCTCGTTAGCAACGTCATCGGCACAATGCAACCAAATTGTGACGCCGTAGATTTAATTCGCGCCATGTTTCCCGGCGGCACGATCACCGGCTGCCCCAAAGTTCGCTGCATGGAAATTATTGAAGAATTAGAGCCGGTGCGTCGCAATTTGTTCTACGGTTCTTGCGGCTATTTAGATTGGCAAGGCAACTTAGACTTAAATATCCTAATCCGCACCCTATTATTCACTCCAGAGTCAAGCTCAACACAGCATTCAAATATTGTTTGGGGTCAAGTCGGTGCCGGCATTGTTGCAGACAGCGATCCGGAAAAAGAGTGGGGTGAATCTTTGCAAAAAGCAAAAGCTCAGCTCGCCGCCCTCAAACAAACTCAAATATATCCCCCCTGATTACCGTAGCGCTCAAAGCCCTATTGTCAAAAGAAACAAACATTCGCGCAATGGGGGGCATTTTCTCTTAAAGTAATGGTTGACATCGTGGAGAGCAGCCACTTTGACCATTCACCTCGGTACTGATATTGTTTACATTCCCCGAATTCAAGGAGCGTTAGACCGCTTTGGTGAGCGCTTTGTGCGGCGAGTCTACACCCCGGCTGAACAGCGCGATTGTACCCAATTGGAAGGCAATTCACGCACCAGAAGCGGAGGCGGGAATCAAGCTTCAATCAAACGGTTTGCAGGGCGCTGGGCCGCCAAAGAAGCGGTTGTTAAAGCGTTGGGAACCGGCTGGCAGGGAATCCGCTACACCGATGTTGAAATTCAACGCCAACTTACGGGTGCACCGCAAGTCTGCCTATATGGCTCCGCTGCCGCTTTGGTTGCTGATTGGGGACAGTGCCAGTGGCAGCTTAGCATTAGCCACGATGGAGAGTATTGCACCGCAACCGCGTTGGCGTTTTGCGCTTGAAGTTAAAACTTGTTGAGGAAAGTCAGGCGTGGGTGATCGCATCAGCTTTCCAGTACAGACCCGAAATCCCTTGTTTCTTAAATATCTTACGTTGAGCCATGCCAGAGGCGAATCGGACAATCAATGGATACAGAAAATTACTTAAATCATCCCACGTTTGGCCTGCTTTACCAGATATGTGTGCTGGGCGAGGATCAGGAATTGTTCACCACAC
The DNA here is from genome assembly GCF_014695715.1 of Microcoleus sp. FACHB-68. Taxonomy (NCBI): domain Bacteria; kingdom Bacillati; phylum Cyanobacteriota; class Cyanophyceae; order Oscillatoriales; family Microcoleaceae; genus Microcoleus; species Microcoleus sp. FACHB-68. The sequence continues at coordinate 41,814 of NZ_JACJOT010000016.1, read as the reverse complement.
TCTACGCCCAACGCTTATTTTTTCTGGTGAGTGCCGGCACCACAGGCATGAAATTTGAGCCGGTTACTCGCGCTGACGCTCGCTTAATGGTAGAAAATCGCTTACGCTTGCTTCGCCGCACCGGCCAGATGAAGGAGTACGATCAACTGCAAGTGATTCATCACCGGACATTTCAATGACGATTGCTGAGCGGATTAGGAATATTCGCGCCGGCTTACCGGCTGATGTGCGATTGATTGCCGTCACCAAGCAGGTGCCGGTGGATGCAATGCGAGAAGCTTACGCAGCCGGAATTCGGGATTTTGGCGAAAGTCGCATCCAAGAAGCGGAAGCCAAACAAACACAGTTATCCGATTTGCCAGATATCACTTGGCACTTGATCGGGCATCTACAAAGCAACAAAGTTCAAAAAGCTTTGGAGCAATTTCAGTGGATTCATTCGGTAGACAGCTTAAAATTAGCTCAGCGCTTAGACCGGCTGGCTTGTGAGGGGTCTTTTACGCCCCAAGTTTGCTTACAGGTGAAAATTTTGAGCGATCCCGGCAAATTTGGCTGGACAATCCCCGATTTACTCGCGGATCTGCCTGATCTCGCTCAGTGCCGGCATCTGCAAATTCAAGGTTTGATGACAATTCCTCCCATCGACATCGATGAGGCTGAAACCTTGGCTGTGTTTGAGCGCACCCGTGAACTGGCCGCTCAGATTGCAGAACAAAACTGGCCAAATGTGCAAATGCAACAACTGTCAATGGGAATGTCTGATGATTACCCGCTAGCGGTTAAAGCCGGCGCGACGATGATCCGGCTGGGGACGATTCTATTTGGCAAACGGACAACATAATTCTCTGGTTAATAACAAAAACGCCGGTTGCGGTATAAAATAAGCTGTTAAATTGGACAGTGCAGAGGACATAGAACTTAACACTTAAGGAGTGAGCGGAAACCAGATTCCCCTAGGAAGCCCTTCAAATACCCGCCAAGCGATCTCAAAAAAGTCAGCAACCAGTAAATTCTTCTGGAGCCGGCTAAAAAATGTGATCGTAGCCATAAAATCCAATTCAAACGCTTAAAGTGAATAGGGTTTTTGTCCAAAAACTTTTAACGAGAAGCTTTGCTTAATCTTCCTATCGAGGGAATCTGTTTGTTAGAGTTAACCCTAGTTGTAATGGAGCGTCAACCGTGAACACCATTTTTTCAAAGCTACGTGACTTTGTCGGTCTCAACCAATCCGTTGATTACGAGTACGAATACGACGAGATGGAAGGAGACAGATATCAAACGGTCTATCAAGATGAAAATGCCTCGCCTCAAACGGCAGAAGACCGTCCAAATCGCGCTCGATTACGCGAGCAAGCTATGACAGGCGCACCTATCGGTACAGGAATAAATAATGTGATTGGATTGCCAGGAGCTGCAAACGGAATCTCTGAAGTGGTGGTAATGGAACCCCGCACCTTTGAAGAAATGCCTCAAGCGATTCAAGCGCTGCGGGGACGCAAGTCGGTTGTTTTAAATCTGACCTTGATGGACCCAGACCAAGCTCAGCGGGCTGTAGACTTTATTGCCGGCGGCACCTATGCCCTGGATGGCCATCAAGAACGCATTGGGGAAAGCATCTTCCTCTTTACACCGAGCTGTGTTCAAGTCAGCACCCAATCCGGTGTTGTTCATGACGTTCTGCAGCCGCACCTGCGGACTTCTCGCCCAGCCGGCACAGCACCCGCTCCCAACTGGACGCCAGAACAAGTACGCATGGTTCAATAAAGTTATTAGTCGTCGGTAAGGGCGGGTTGCTGAAACCCGCCTGTACAGCGGTCAGTGGCCAAAACAACTGACCCCTAAGAATAAAGGACAAATGAGTATCAAGCTTGGCATCATTGGCGGTGGGGTAATGGGAGAAGCTCTATTATCCCGTTTGGTCGCTCAACAAATTTATCGGTCTGACGAAGTTTTAGTGAGCGATCCCCAACCGCATCGGCGCAGTGTTTTATCGCAGCAATACGGTGTGCAGGTGACAGCAGACAATCGCGCCGTTGCTTTTGCCACAGATGTACTGCTGTTGGCGGTGAAACCTCAAGTATTTGACGCACTGACGGTAGAAATTGCCCAGACAGTTGCCTGCGTAACAGATAACCGTATCCCGGTGGTGGTGTCGATTTTAGCCGGCGTTACAGTCAGCAAGCTAGAATTAGCCTTTCCCGGTTGGCCGGTGATTCGAGCAATGCCAAACACCCCGGCAACCGTAGGAGCCGGCATTTCAGCTATTGCAGCCGGCAAACACGTCCAAGCCCAACATCTAGAGCAAGCGCAGCAAATCCTTCAGGCAGTGGGGGAAGTGGTAGAAGTTCCCGAATCGATGATGGATGCTGTAACCGGCCTTTCGGGTTCTGGCCCTGGTTATGTGGCAATTTTGATAGAAGCCTTGACAGATGGTGGTGTTTATGCAGGGCTGCCTCGTGCAGTCGCGCAGAAGTTGGCACTGCAAACAGTCTTGGGAACAGCCATGCTGTTGCAAGAATCGGGAATGCACCCTGCTGACTTGAAGGATCGGGTAACGAGTCCGGGTGGCACCACAATTGCCGGCATCGCGCAATTAGAAAATGCCGGCTTCCGTTCAGCTTTAATTGAAGCAGTGAAAGCAGCGGCGTGCCGGTCTAAAGAACTTGGCAATTCGTGAGTGATATTCTTTCTAAAATATCTTTTCTTTTGTGAAAGCTAGCCTTGTCTAAAGTTCTCACAATTTTTTGCGACGAACTTCTAAAATCTTTTTCTTTTTTAAAAAAGGAAACGATAAAATTTCCGATGCAGAAGAACTGAATTAATGCTTTATGGGTGAGGTGTTAATTGCTGCGATTGTACTTCAAAAGAATTTAACATTAATCACCGGCAACTGCTATCACGCATAGCCAATCAAGCATTAATTTATAACTTAAAACTTGATAACTGGCGGATTTTAAAACTGTTATCGAGCCGGCAAAATTGACGCGAACGCCCACATTACCCTAGAGTGGGTCAGAGAACGCGGTAAAATTCAAGATTGTAAAATAATTTTAAGCATTGCTGCCAAGCGCTACCAATATCTGCCTAATTAGCCTTATGAACTTTGCCAATCTTGCAGCCCAGCTAAACGCCGGCACAGTATTGCCAGAGGGGATCGTCATCGTCACCCTCTTGGTCGTGCTCGTGGGCGATCTGATCGTCGGGCGCACCTCCGCCCGTTGGACACCCTACGTGGCGATCGCCGGCCTTCTCGCTTCAACCGTCGCCCTTTATTATCAATGGGATAGCACCAACACCATTGGGTTTATGGGAGGCTTTAACAGCGATCCCCTGAGTCTCGTTTTTCGCGGCACAGTTGCCCTCTCGGCTGCCGTGACAATTCTAATGTCCATCACCTACGTTGAGCAATCGGGCACCTCCCTAGCGGAATTCTTGGCAATTTTACTCACCGCCACCATCGGGGGGATGTTCCTCTCCGGCGCTGATGAACTGGTGATGATCTTTATTTCCTTAGAAACTCTAAGTATCTCCTCCTACCTACTCACCGGCTACACCAAGCGAGATCCGCGTTCTAATGAAGCCGCCTTAAAATATCTGCTGATCGGCGCGTCCAGTTCGGCAGTCTTCCTCTACGGCGTTTCTCTGCTGTACGGAATGTCAGGCGGCGAAACCCAGCTAAGTGCAATTGCCGCCGGCATCGCCAACGCCAATGCCGGTCAATCTTTAGCAGTTATCATCGCTTTAGTCTTTGCAATTGCCGGCATCTCCTTCAAAATCTCAGCCGTTCCCTTCCACCAGTGGACACCTGACGTTTACGAAGGTTCTCCAACTCCTATTGTTGCCTTCCTTTCCGTCGGTTCCAAAGCCGCTGGATTTGCCCTCGCTATCCGCCTGTTAACCACTGCTTTCCCCGTCGTCACCGAACAGTGGCACTTTGTTTTTACCGCCTTAGCTGTGTTGAGTATGGTGTTGGGGAACGTCGTTGCCCTCGCCCAAACCAGCATGAAGCGAATGCTTGCTTACTCTTCCATCGCCCAAGCCGGCTTTGTGATGATTGGCTTAATCACCGGCACACAAGCCGGTTATGCCAGCATGGTGTTTTATCTCCTAATTTACCTGTTCATGAACTTGGGAGGTTTCGCCTGTGTTATTCTTTTCACGCTCCGTACCGGCACAGACCAAATTAGCGAATACTCAGGGTTGTATCAAAAAGATCCCCTGCTGACTTTAGCACTGAGTATTTGCTTACTTTCTTTGGGGGGGATTCCTCCGCTTGCCGGCTTCTTTGGCAAGATTTACCTGTTCTGGGCCGGCTGGCAATCCGGTGCTTACGGTTTAGTCTTGTTGGGGTTAGTGACCAGTGTTGTCTCTATTTACTACTACATCCGCGTCGTCAGGATGATGGTTGTCAAAGAACCCCAGGAAATGTCCGATGCTGTGAAGAATTACCCAACGATCCGTTGGGATTTGAGCGGAATGCGGCCTTTGCAAGTGGGTTTAGTCCTAACATTGATTGCGACTTCTCTGGCAGGTATTTTGTCTAACCCTCTGTTTACTTTGGCTAACAATTCTGTCAGCCGGACTCCGATGTTGCAAGCCACAATGGTGCAACCAAAGTCCGTAGCATCTGCGCCGGCTGTTAAGAGTGTGCCGGTGGCGAGAAGAAATTAGTTTCTTTTTCAGGAAGGGTTTACTAGACAGGTTAGTTGTTTATTCTGTCAATTATTGAGGAAGCGCCTGATGGGAAGTCAGGCGCTTTTTTTGTGTGGTGAAGGTTTGTGGGTTTTAAGATTTTTTAACCGCAGATTCCGCAGGTGAAACTTGAATGTGCTTTGCTCATCATTCTAGTTCCACCTGCGTCCACAGATAACGCAGATGATAGCGCAGCGTGCCGTTAGGCATAGATGATGGTTTGTGAGGTTGAGGATTTTTGGGGATAAATTTAAGATTTTTTTGACCACAGATGCACACAGATAAACACAGATGATAGCGCAGCGTGCCGTTAGGCATAGATGATGGTTGATGATGGGAATGGAGGATGTTGGCTGGACATCTATTCGTTGTTGTGTCAAGCTTGCTAAGCTTAAGTTTATCTATCAATTAAGTTTTCAATGGGATTACTCTTGGCTGAGTTTCAGCCTTTAGCTGCAATTGCTACGACTCCTGCCGGCGCTAAACGCTTGCTGTCTTTCTGTCAGAGTGCTGATGCGACTCTATGGGTGCCAGAATCTCTATTGGATGTTGTAAAGACGGCAGGTGAGCAAAATACTCGTCTTACAATAAAAGCTTACACCGGCTCTCTTAAAGACCACCTGGCTAATATCTGGGCTGATCATGGGGCGTTTGTCTTTAGTTTGGCTGCCGGTGCGGTTGTTCGCCTCATTGCACCCCTTTTGCAGCATAAATCCACTGATCCAGCAGTTGTGGTTGTTGATGAAACCGGCCAGTTTGTAATCAGTTTATGCAGTGGACATCAAGGCGGCGCGGATCAACTGGCAAGGTTAATTGCAAGGCAACTGGGTGCAACTCCTGTTTTAACCGGCGCTTCAGCAGGATTGGGTTTGCCGGCAGTTGATATGCTGGGTGTTCCTTTTGGCTGGCAACGCGGCGAGGGAGATTGGACGGGTGTGAGTGCAGCAGTTGCACGCGGAGAAACTGTAGAAATCTTTCAAGAAGCCGGTTTAACTCTCTGGCAATCTCACCTACCGGAAGGGCATCCCTTTTATTTTGAGAGAGGGGAAGAAAGAGAAAATATCCCCCCCATGCCCCATGCTCAAATTAGGATTACTTTTAAAGATCAACTTCTAATATCCCCTTCCCCTATTCCACAAATACACTGGCATCCCAAAGTTTTATGGGTGGGAATCGGCTGTGAACGGGGAACGTCGAGACAATTAATTGAAACTGCTATTCAGCAAGTATTTAAAACTCATCAACTCGCGTTAAAAGCGATTGCCGGCATCGCGACTATCGATATCAAAGCCGATGAAGTGGGAATTATCGAACTTTGTCAAGATTGGCACTTGCCGGTAAAAACTTTCCCAGCAGAAACCTTACGCGGCATCCCTGTCCCTACCCCTTCAACGATTGTAGAAGCAGAAGTGGGAACTCCCAGTGTTGCTGAAGCGGCGGCAATTGCAGCCGGCAATCAATTTTCTAATCCTTTAATGCCGGCAAACAATTCCCTACTAATTCCCAAACAAATTTACCGAGATCCAGAACAACCAGGGGCAGTTACGATTGCGGTTGCTCAATCTCAGCAAGAATATACGGGACGCACCGGCACTCTATTTCTGATTGGTACAGGACCGGGAAAACTCGATCAAATGACGCCGGCGGCTCAAACTGCGGTGACTCAAGCTGATGCCGTCATCGGATATTCCCTCTATATCGACCTTATCGCCCCTCTGCTGCGTGCCGGTCAAATCGTTGAATCCCTCCCCATTACCCAAGAACGCCAACGTGCCGAACGCGCAATTGAGCTGGCAAATTGGGGTTTAACGGTTGCCGTTGTCTCATCCGGTGACTGCGGTATCTACGGCATGGCGGGTTTAGTGCTAGAAGAACTCCGCGCCCTAGGTTGGGATGGTAAAGTGCCGGCAGTCCAAGTTTTCCCCGGCATCAGTGCCTTGCAATCTGCTGCTTCTCGCGTCGGCGCACCTTTAATGCACGACTTTTGCGCCATCAGCTTGAGCGATTTACTGACGCCTTGGGAAGTCATAGAAAAGCGCCTTACAGCCGCTGCAATGGCAGACTTTGTAACAGCGCTTTACAATCCGCGCTCACTGACTCGAACTGAGCAGATTGTGAGCGCCCAGCAAATTTTCTTAAAACATCGTCACCCTAGCACGCCGGTAGCCATTGTTCGCTCGGCCTATCGAGAGGATGAAGAAATTACGATCACTACCCTTGACAAATTTAATGAAATACCCATTAATATGCTGACAACTGTGCTAATTGGCAACAGCAGCACCCGCACCCATGCAGATTGGATGATTACGCCAAGAGGTTATCTGGGATTTGATGCTGAATCTGGCAAAGAATCTACCCCACGCGAGCCGATTTGAGGCGAATTCGGCACCGGCTGTACAAACTTGCCGACTGCGCCGGAAACAAACGACAGCACCACTGAACCCATCAGGGCGGAAAAGATATTTCCAACGATAAAACCAGGCGTTACTGCGCCGACTAGCTGAAGTGTGAGGGCGTTAACGACAAACAAAAACAAACCCAAGGTCAAAATTGTAACCGGAAGTGTTAAAACGACCAAAAGTGGTCTAACAATCGCATTGGCTAAGCCCAAGACAACTGCTGCAATGGCGGCAGCCTGAAAACTTTGAACTTCCATGCCCGGTACAATATAGGAGGTAAAAACCAGGGAGCTGGCTGCAACTAACCAAGTTATTAGAAAGTTTGGCATGATATCACCTTTGTTAAACTTCATCTATTCAGATCCTAGACAAAAAGAAGGGCGATCTTGTATACCGGATGAGATAAGCACAAAGACAGATTTGCCAGCCAAGAAGTCTAAGCGGCTATGTATTTATTCTTTTTGTTGAGATAGAGGGGGAGATGGGGAGAAGCATTGGTTGAGGTCAATCCGGTGTCAAAGAATAGCGAATTAGGTGTACGTTCGTTTAACAATTTATTTGAAGCAGAAGTTTCTTATGGTTAAAATGCCGCTATTTTAAAACAAAATAAAATAACTTCAAAATTTTAAATATTTCAAAGTTTTAACTTTAGGAAACTTCAAAAAACTCAAATTTGGCTAGGCAATGCTTGCTGTTCAGGTAGTATCAGAACTTTCTCTCTAAACACCTCTGCAAAAATTTAAGAACGAATTTTTGAATTAAAATAACCGCAGAATGAGAAAATAATTTAATCAACCCCCATCAAAACCAAACTCAATGCGCTGCCAACTGCTCTCTAACAAGTAAAGGCATTCGATTCGGCTTGATAAAATATGAATCGAGCAAAAGATTTATAAGCCGAATATTTCGCTTTGACTGGAATATTTGCTTAATGTGTTCAATTTCATCGGATATTTTTATGATTCTTCGGCTACTGACTGCATTTCTACTCGCCCTGATTTGTTTGTGCCGGCCCTCCCCAGCCCAAGCACTAGACTATCCCCCCCCTCTCTCGTTTAGTAACGCTCAACTTAGCCGGCGAGATTTTTCTGGGCAAACTCTGCAAGTGGCAGAATTTTCTAATGCCAATCTGGAGTTTACTAACTTTGCCGATGCCGACTTACGGGGTGCAATCTTTAGTGCTTCTGTCTTGACGAAAGCTAATTTTCACGGTGTAGATTTAACCAACGCAATGGTGGATCGCGTCAACCTTAACGGCGTCGATTTAAGCGATGCGGTTTTGGTAGAAACCATTTTGCTGCAATCAATCTTTAATAATACAAACATCGCCGGCGCTGACTTTACAGATGCCATGCTTGACGGCGCTCAAGTTAAAGAACTCTGCGCTAAAGCTTCCGGTGTTAACTCAAAAACCGGCGTGTCCACTCGTGACTCATTGGGGTGCCGGTAATGGTAATAGAGCGAGTCGGAATCATTGGCGGCGGACAATTGGCTTGGATGATGGCGGGTGCTGCCGAGAAATTGGGGGTGAAATTAATCATTCAAACGCCCAATCAGAGCGATCCAGCCGTTGCCATTGCTACGGATACCATCTTGGCACCGATTGATGATGCCGAAGCCACCGCGCAGCTAGCCAGCCGGTGCGACGTAATCACCTTTGAGAATGAATTTGTTAACTTAGACGCCTTAATGCCTCTAGCCGAAAGAGGCGTTTGTTTCCGCCCCAGCCTGCAAGTTTTAGCACCCCTACTAGATAAATACCATCAGCGCTCCTATATGCGGGATTTAGGACTGCCGGTGCCTAAATTCTTTGCCCTAGAAGAAAAATCAAGCGCCCAAGCAGCCGCTCCCCAAATTGAACCCTCGGATTTCCCGCTAGTGATGAAAGCCCGCCGGCATGGTTATGATGGCCAAGGCACTGCGATTATCAAAAGCCAATCCGAGCTAGAAGCGACTTGGGAGCAATGGAAATATGTGCCGGTGATGTTAGAGGAATTTGTCCCCTTTGAGCGAGAATTAGCGGTTATCGCCGCTCGTTCCGCTGCCGGTGAGATTGCGATTTACCCGATTGTGGAAACCCAGCAAGAAAACCAAGTGTGCCGGCGTGTGATTGTGCCGGCGAATCTTGAGCCAAAAACAATAGTAGAGATTGAAGAAATTGCCCGCACCCTTTTAGAAAGCTTGCAAGCAGTTGGCATCTTTGGCATTGAGCTATTTTTAACGGCCACTGGACAGGTGCTGATCAATGAAATTGCCCCTCGCACCCACAATTCTGGTCATTTCTCCCTTGATGCCGGCGAAACCTCCCAATTTGAACAGCATCTCAGAGCGGTTTGTAATCTACCCTTGGGAAACCCAAATCTTAGTTGTGCCGGTGCTGTGATGGTGAACCTGTTGGGTTATGAGCGTTCCCAAAACCCCTACCTTGCCAAACGGCAACAGCTGGCTGAGATTCCTCACGCTCATGTCCACTGGTACGGCAAGACAGAATCACGCCCTGGACGCAAATTGGGGCACGTTACTGTTTTGCAAAATTCCCCATCTGCCCAGCTGCGGCAAGAAAGTCTGAAGCTAGCCCAGATTTGCGACTCGATTTGGTACGGTTGATACCCCCTTGCGAACGCTGGCGAAGTGATTACAATAGAAGAGGTTCCACTGAGACGTTGGTGACTGCCAATAATGTTTTATGATCTATGTCTTGTTGAAAAAGGGAACCTAATAGTTTCTAGCAGCAGTAGACCGGCCAAGTAGCCGGAAACTTTAAGCTGGACAATCGGTGCCCACCTGGATTTTTCCAGGTCAAAAACTGAGGTAAGACGGCGTTTCGGTGAACCCACAAAAATTTTCTCCTGTGTCTAGAGGACAGAGGAGTTTTTGCTTTTCGGTGAACCTACAAAAAATTTCTCCTCTGTCCAAAGGACAGGGGAGTTTTTGCAATGAGCTGTAAGTAAATTAAACTGCGACGGCTGCGGCTGTAGCTGTGGCAGTGCTTGCGGCTGGCTCTGCCTTTGGCTCAGTCACTTCTTGCTTAATCGTCAGATAACGAATCACTTCATCACTCAAACGCATCGCTCGCTCCACAAGCGCCACTACGTTTCCTGGTGCCTGGTAGTTCATTTGAATATAAATGCCTTCCCGGTAATTCAGGATTTCGTAGGCTAAGCGACGCTTGCCCCGATGCTGAGTATCCACCGGCTCTGCTCCGTTATCGCGCAGAATCTTTTGGTACTTGGCAATTGCTTGTTCTGTTAGCTCTTCGCCCATATCTGGACGCAAGATGTACATGGTTTCGTAAATGTAGTTCATGAGTTCCTATCCTTTGGACATTTTCCCTAGGTCAAACCTTCAGGCTTAAGCGGGTAATATTGTTGTGCACACGACAGACTAAACCTACGGTGCCTCCTTTAAACTCAACAGGCAGTGCAGCCGCCTGCGGAGGCATTAAGACCCCCAGCCACAGCAAGTTGAGTGCGCTACAGCAGCCGCTTCTCTTGACTTGCAAAACCTATATCTTAGCATCCAAAACATCTAACTCACAATTGAATTTGTGTTGAATGTCTCTGGACACCGGCATCCCTATCTTTTTTAGAAGGCAGCAAGCACCTACTTAAAACAAATCCGGTTGATTAATTTCAAATATTGAGGGAGCTGCTAATCGCTCAAACCTTGGCGGCTTATGGATTACGCCAGACTTCATCCCATCCCTATTCTAAAATTAAACCCTAAAAATTGATACAACTCCCCAGCGTTACTGAAGAACTGAGGCATTACAATATTGTGGATTTTGATCGGATAGTCATTCATCTTTTCTTATCAACGGGTGCCTTTTAAGCTGTGAACAGTGAAAATCTACGTTTGAGCGATTCGCACGCAAGCTCAACAATAAATCCTAAAACAGAACGCAAAGTCATGGCACAGCGCTACGTCCGCGTCCAAACACCAAAGGGACAGATTCACTATGGTTTATTGCAACTTAGCCGAGGCGTTCAGGTACTTGATGCGCCTCCCTGGTTAAAAGGGCAACCCACTGACTTGCACTTAGAACCAGATAGTTATCAAATCCTCGCGCCCTGCGCTCCTTCCAAAATTGTTGCAGTTGGCAAAAATTATGTCGATCATGCCGCCGAAATGGGCACACCCGTGCCGGCTGAACCTCTCTTGTTCCTGAAACCGCCAACCGCTGTGATCGCAACAGAAACATCGATCACCTATCCAGTCCAGTCAAAGCGGGTGGATTACGAGGGAGAACTGGCCCTGATTATTGGCGAACCTTGTGCCGACTGCAACCCAGGGGAGGCCCAAAATAAAATTTGGGGTTACACGATCGCCAACGATGTCACTGCTAGGGATTTACAGCAGCAGGATGGACAGTGGACACGAGCCAAAGGATTTAATACCTTCTGCCCCCTTGGGCCGTGGATTGTCCGAGAATTAAGTCCGGGTGCACGTCTGCAAACCTTTGTAAATAACAGCCCTCAGCCGGTGCAGTCCTCCTCGATTGATCGGATGGTTTTTCCACCGGATGTTCTGGTATCCTATATCTCTCAAATCATGACTCTCCTGCCCGGAGATGTGGTACTCACCGGCACACCACAGGGCGTCGGGCCATTGCAAATTGGTGATCGGGTTCGCGTTGAAATAGAAGGAATTGGCGCACTGGAAAATACTGTAGTGGCACGGCCATCATTGAGCCGGCCATAAAGCCTTAAAGTGCTATCAGGGTGTCTTCGCTCCTCACATCTCCCTAACGCACTTGCATATGAACCGCCTCGGAAATCGTCGGGATTTCTGCATAACGCCCCATCGCCGACTGCACCACGGCATAGATAAAGGCTGCCAACACGCCCAGAAATATCATGTTATATAGCGTTTCCATGACAAATCCGGTTTGGAGACCCTTGCCTAAAATGGGCACAATTATCCCGCACAGCATCAAAACAATATCTAAAAGAATTGCCTGCATGGTGTTGAAACGAATAAAATGACTGATTTTTTCGTTTCTGACCACAAGAAGAAACAAGGCAAAGAAAATAATCAAGCCGGCGAAGGGAATCGTGTTATAAATCTGCAACAAGGGCAGCAACGGTAGCAAAATAAGCCCTAGAGGTGGAAATTGTGCAAATAAAAACTGCCCAAAGACGATTCCATCAATGAGGGGCAGCAGATAAGGCAAGCAGGCAAAAATCCGATCTGAAACAGTCATAGAACCGCGCCAAGACATGAGGTATCCTCCTGAGCCAGAGTGTGTATCATTAGTTGCGTCTGAACTCAGGATAACGCAGTTGCCGAGAACGCTGGAAGGTTGTGCCGGCTCACTGCCAAGAGATCGCACTTGAGTTTCACAGCCGAATATCACTCAATATTGGCAATTCGGAAACCCATCTGACATTCATATTGGGCTGGTTGGTGCTCTGCCAGTTGGCTAATTTGGTTGCCACAGCAAAGTTGACCTTTGCGCCAGCGAGGTTGACCGCTTTGATCGGCCATTAAACAGGTTTGGCAAACTTGCTGAGGGGAAAGTAACTGATTGTCCATCAAAATAACTAACATTCCACACCTCCGGTGATCCCCTACACCACTGAGTTCATTCTATTCAGGCTTTTTGGGAAATCGGGCAAATTAACACACAGCTTAATGTGCCCATCAACGCGTTAAAGTATCTGTTGCGTCATTTTTGACACCGGCCCTCAGGAATCTGTGGCTAAAACTGACCTTCGCGATTGGCAAGGGATTTTCCCTAAAGCATGGTATATAATCAATGTTTTTGGGAAACATAGGCTGGCTGAGAAAGCAACCACATTCTTCGCGAATGCAAGCGCCACTGACCTGAGATTAAAGCCATTGTCGAACATTTTTCCTGGGGAGAGAGCTTCCGTGACTCAGACTAATTTTGACTTCCTCGCCAAGAGCGATCCCGATGTTGCCGGCTTCATCGAGCAAGAACTCCATCGGCAGCAGGATCACTTGGAACTCATTGCAAGTGAAAACTTCACCTCACCGGCAGTTCTGTCCGCCCAAGGCTCAGTCTTAACAAACAAATATGCCGAAGGCTTGCCCGGTAAACGCTATTACGGCGGTTGCGAATTTGTTGACAAAATCGAGCAATTAGCCATCGACCGGGCTAAACAGCTATTCGGTGCCGCTCACGCTAACGTGCAGCCCCACTCAGGAGCACAAGCAAACTTTGCCGTCTTCCTGACTCTGCTAGAGCCTGGAGACACCATTATGGGGATGGATCTCTCACATGGGGGACATTTAACCCACGGTTCCCCAGTGAATGTGTCCGGCAAATGGTTCAAAGTCTGTGACTACGGAGTCAGCCCGGAAACAGAGCAGCTAGACTACGATCAGATCCGGGAATTGGCGCTGCAACACCGGCCTAAATTACTGATCTGCGGCTATTCAGCTTATCCCCGCGTTATCCAGTTTGACAAATTCCGGGCGATTGCCGATGAAATCGGTGCCTACCTGCTGGCCGATATCGCCCACATCGCAGGTTTAGTTGCAACCGGCCACCATCCTAACCCCATCTCCCACTGCCACGTCGTCACCACCACCACGCACAAAACCCTGCGTGGCCCTCGCGGCGGTTTAATCCTCACCGGCGATGCTGAACTCGGCAAGAAACTTGATAAATCCGTGTTCCCTGGCACCCAAGGCGGGCCGCTAGAACACGTCATTGCCGGTAAAGCAGTTGCTTTCGGTGAAGCCCTCAAACCAGAATTTAAAACCTATTCTGGCCAAGTGATTGAAAATGCCCGCGCCCTCGCCGCGCAATTGCAAAAACGAGGCATCAAAATTGTTTCAGGCGGCACCGATAACCACCTGATGCTCCTCGATTTGCGTTCTGTTGGCATGACCGGCAAGCAAGCTGACCAGTTAGTGAGCGCCGTCAATATTACAGCAAATAAAAATACTGTTCCCTTTGACCCAGAATCGCCGTTTGTCACCAGTGGTTTAAGGCTAGGTTCGCCGGCTATGACCACACGCGGCATGGGAAGTGTGGAATTCACAGAAATTGCTGACATTATTGCGGATCGCTTACTGAATCCGGAAGATGAAGCCATTGCCCAAGATTGCCGTCGGCGAGTGGCTTCTTTGTGCGAGCGTTTCCCCCTCTATCCCCACCTCAATACTCCTGTGCCGGCTTTAGTCTAAATTAGCCGGGATTAAGGTATTTGCAGATTTGAAAGATCCAACTCCTCTAGAAAAATTGAGCGGATGAATTTTTAGCAAATACTCAGGCCGGTTTGCGAAATACTTCATCAGCCTTAAAATGCTTCACCTCGGCTGCTTAGCAAGAGGTGGAGCATTTTTTATTTGGGTTGTGATTCCTAATTGCTGAGCTTATTTTTCGCATTTGAAGCATTACAAACACTTCCCTCTTTTTTTAGTAAGGTTGGAAGAATCTGTCGAAATCTTACAGATATTTCCTACTCAAGATGGAGCTGAAACGAGCTGTAGCAGAGTTAGCAGAAAACGTTTTTATTTTTATTTTGCATGGCATTTGCCAGGAATCCGATCAGATTGGATATGGCTACAGCTTTGAACTGAGTTCGGTTTGAAGGCATGAACGCTCAAGCGAAAGTCTAAACCTTGAAAAGATAAAATCAAATGCAGCGTGTTTGAGGGGATCGTTCGCAAGCGATTGTTAAGCCCCTCAAGGCTCCTGCCGGCCTCAATTCTAAAGTCAATTTTGCTGGAATATTCGCAGGGGCAGGGTAAAGGCGACCTAAATTTTAAGATTGGGATTCCTGGTCAACCAAAAGTAACTCTGAATGTCTGAAATGTAGTAGACTCTGCCTGATACGTTCTTCGGCTCGCACCCCAATAATTTTCAGATGCCTTACCATCTGTACCACCTGCTCGCCTTTCTGGTGTCCACCCTCGTTGTCCTCTGGAGCACACCAGTTGTCAAAACAATCGGTCTTAAAAGTGGCCGCGTAGACCAACCGGGCGGACGCAAAGTCCATCAGCGCCCAATGGTGCGCCTGGGAGGAGTATCGATTTTTGCCGGCACTGTTATAGCGCTCCTTGTAGTTTGGGGGTTAGGAGGTTTTGTAGACGCTGGTGGCCAGATTCTCAATCGCGATCAAGAGTATGAAATCTGGGGCGTGACCCTGGGCGGAATTGCTTTTTTCCTGATCGGTCTGGCAGATGACTTGTTTGGCCTTTCGCCTATCAGCCGGCTGTTGATGCAATCAGCGGTTGCCACAATGTCTTGGATGGCTGGCGTCAGTATTGATTTTCTGACAATTCCATTCACAGGACTTACCCAACTCGGTATCCTGAGTCTGCCCATTACCGTGATTTGGTTGGTCGGCATGGCCAATGCCATCAACTGGATTGACGGTTTGGATGGATTAGCTGCCGGTGTCTCTGGCATTGCCGCCGTTGTCATGCTGTTCGTCAGTTTGTTTATGAAACAACCGGCAGCCGCCTTGATCGCAGCAGCTTTAGCCGGTGGAGCACTGGGTTTCCTGCGCTACAACTTCAACCCAGCTCAGATTTTTATGGGAGATGGAGGAGCCTATTTTATGGGCTTCACCCTCGCCGGCGTTGGCGTCATTGGTTTAGTTAAAAGCACCGCAGTTACTGCTGTGCTGATGCCCTACCTGATCCTGGCCGTCCCGATTTTGGATATGTCTGCTGTAATTCTGTCTCGCTTACGCAGCGGAAAATCGCCGTTCACGGCTGATAAACGTCACCTGCATCACCGGCTGCTAGAAGCCGGTTTGTCCCACAGATTAACCGTTCTGTTTATTTACGCCCTGACTTTATGGGTCGGGAGTTTAGCCCTGGCTTTTTCAGGCATACCAAGTGGCATTGCTTACGCATCGGGTGCGACGGCATTACTAAGCTATGCTAGCTGGCGAGTTTGGAAGCACGCCCGCCAATCTTAAGCGAAGGTAGATTTTAGATTTGCGCTCTCCGACACCGTTTAAAATCTACAATCTACAATCTAAACTCGAAAACTCCATGAGTGCTGAAATTATCTGTGTCGGCACAGAACTTCTACTGGGCGACATTCTCAATAGCAATGCCCAATTTCTGGCAAAACAACTGGCCCAACTGGGAATCCCTCACTATTTTCAAACGGTGGTGGGAGATAATCCAGATCGGCTTAAACAAGTATTGGCCATTGCCTGTGAACGATCACAGGTGCTGATTTTTACCGGCGGTCTTGGCCCAACGCCGGATGACCTCACCCATGAAACATTAGCCGACTTTTTTGGCGTCCCCCTGGTTGAACGTGCAGAAATTCTAGAAGATATCGCTCACAAATACGCCCAGCGCGGGCGGCAAATGGCTCCCAGCAACCGCAAACAAGCGTTAATTCCACGCGGGGCTGAAATTTTACCCAATCCTGCCGGTACTGCCCCAGGCATCATCTGGCAACCCCGTGCCGGCTTGAGCGTTCTGACTTTCCCTGGTGTGCCAGGGGAAATGTATGGGATGTGGCGAGAAACGGCTGTGCCTTATTTAAAAAGTCAGGGCTGGGGTCAAGCAATTATCTACAGCCGGACGTTAAAGTTTTGGGGCATTGCTGAGTCTACCTTGGCGGAAAAAGTCTCTGCTTTTCTGAATTTACCAAACCCGACGGTTGCGCCTTATGCGAGTCGGGGTGAGGTGAAGTTGCGAATTTCAGCCCGTGCCGGCTCAGAAATGGAGGCAATTGAGCTAATTACACCCGTTGAGAAGCAACTGCAACAAATTGCGGGACTTGACTATTACGGGGCGGATGATGAGACTCTCCCTGTCGTGGTAGGCCGGCTGTTGCAGAATGCCGGTGAAACCTTAGTTGTGGCAGAGTCCTGTACCGGCGGCGGACTTGGACAAATGCTGACTGAGGTGGCCGGCAGTTCTAATTATTTCCTGGGCGGTGTCATTTCCTACGACAATCAAGTGAAGATTTCCCTCTTAGGTGTGAATTCTGAAGATTTAGAGCAGTTAGGTGCCGTTAGCGATCCAGTGGCAAAGCAAATGGCCAGCGGCGTCCGATCTAGACTGGGTGCGGGTTGGGGGCTAAGTATCACCGGCATTGCTGGGCCTGGAGGTGGAAGTGAGACTAAACCTGTAGGCTTAGTTTATATCGGTCTGGCTGGGCCTGCCGGTGAAGTGGAAAGTTTTGAATACCGATTTGGTGCCCTACGGGATCGGGCTTTAATTCGCCACATCAGCGCCTGCGCGGCCCTCGACCACCTGCGGCGAAAATTGTTAAGCCGGCAGCCTATCGAAAATTTCGTTCCTTGACCTATTGGGATCATTCGTTATGATCGAGTAAAGAACTAAAATGCTGCTTGCCTCACTTAAAATCTTTCGTGGGTAAGCAGTCGCTCAGGCTGAAATTAAGGAGCTTTGTGTTCAATGGATTTCATTGATAACATACTGGAAAAACTTAAGGAATGGGCGCGGAAGCTAATCGAAGCACTTTTAGGGCCAGACGCTCAGCCCGAACCAGAACCGATTCCAGTGCCAGTCAGCGAACCAAAAGGTCGGCGGTAGTTTGTTGAGTAACGAACAGGGACAGTTGCGCCTGTTAAGTATCCTTGTGCTGCATGGGCCAAATCTCAACCTCCTGGGTCAACGAGAACCGGGAGTTTATGGCTCTGTAACTTTAGATGAAATTAACCGCCTACTAGAAAATCAGGCAGGAGCGCTAGGAGCGAAAGTCTCTACGCTGCAGTCGAATCATGAAGGCGTGCTTGTAGATGCGATTCATTCGGCATCTGGGCATCATCAAGGGATTTTAATTAATGCAGGTGCTTATACCCATACGAGTGTGGCGATTCGAGATGCAATCGCAGGGGTGGCGATTCCTACGGTAGAAGTGCACCTGAGTAACATTTACCGCCGAGAAGCCTTTCGTCACCACTCCTTTATTGCGCCGGTGGCTATTGGACAGATCAGTGGATTTGGCGCAGACAGTTATCGCCTCGGTTTACACGCTCTGCTGGGCCATCTGAGAAAGGATGAAGCATGAAGGGACAAGGCAAAGGGCTAAAGGCAAAGGCGAAAAACAAAATTCTTATTTTTAATGCAGCCGCCCGGTTAATGCTTGTGTTCGGCATTGGGCACTCAGGACGAGGCGCTAGGCAATGCAATACTCAATCCTAAGTCGATTTGAAGCAGCCTTATTGGGGGCTGCGGTTGGAGAAGCTTTGGGGGCTGAGTATCAAGTTAGCTCACAAATGTCATTGGCACATCTGTGGACGGGTGTGAGCCACCAGGGATTGAGCCGGCAGGGCAGTAATTATCAAAATTGCGCTGTGCCTCTAGGCTGGGGGTGCATCGCAGTTGCCGGCGCTCAAAGTTTGATTCAAGCCGGTGCGTTGGATGTAAATGAATGGCGTGCCAGATGGGAAAAATTCCGTCCTGAGCTTTTCACCGGCACTGAGGCAGTTGTGGCAACGCTACCAGTGGCGCTGTTTTTTCATGAAAATGAGGCCAAACGGCAAGCGCAACTACAACAGGCGGTTGCAAGTGTGCCGAATGCCTTACAGTCGTGCGATGGAGTTTTGGCGGTTGGATTTGCCCTGACTCAAGCGCTGAAAGAGAAACTCGACGCTGCAACTTTGATTCCCCTGATGATCGCTTATCTAGAAGAAAGCCGTGCAGATGAGGTGGATCGAGCTTTTTTGGCACAGCTGCGGCAGGTTCAGACTTTGTTAGAGCAAAGAGCCGGTTTAGAAATGGCTAAGCTCATGTTGGTGAGGCATCAGGAAGCTACACCCAACACCACGCCTATTACTTTAGCGCTGTATTGTTTTTTAAGCACGTTAGAAGATTTGCGTCTGTCTGTGATTCGCGCTGCTCGCATCGGGAAAGCCCCACAAATCACTTGCGCGATCACCGGCGCTTTGTCAGGAGCTTATAACAGCACTGCCGGCTTACCAATTGCATGGCGCACACAATCAAGCCAACCGGAAACGGATTCTATGAGTCGGTTGTGGGGTGTTGGGGTTACAGAGATTCTACAGCTCGCAGCTCGCTTGGTGGCTGCGTGGTCTGGTGTTTATGAGGTTTCAGATGTTTCACTTGAATCAAGCCGGTTGAGGGCGGTTGCAGCGCCCCAAGTCATGAGGCTTCGTTAATCGGGGAGAATTGAAAATAAAGAGTTGACAAATTTTACAAAATGAAATCGAAAAAACAACTTTTTCAGCGAGCCAGAGCCAGCCCGCCTTCAACTGGAAAACCCTTGATGTGAAGTGAGCACCCAGCCAAGACAAAATAACTGCTGCCTCCTTTTTCGGACACGCCCCTATTTACCGGGTAAGAGCAGATCGAGAGTCCGTTCATCCTGCCGCATTAAAATCATCCTTAAGGGGGATTTTTTTGAACAGCAAGACGCATTAAATGTAAAAGGGCATACTATAACCGTTCGCAAGTGTTGCCACCGTGGGTTTAAGATCGTGGCGCACGCCCGGTTTTATAATTATGCCTGCGATACAGTTCCTGGCCAGCCCGCTCGTCAAGTTGAAAATAGTGATAATGAGTTGGCAAAACAACTAGGTTTAAAGCTGTGCCTAGCAGAGAATAAACGCTCACCTTCAGCGAATTTTGTGCCTCTACGGGCCGGCAACAACAGACACACATGAGTTGTATGAGCGTGGTAATCACTGACCCACATTCTTCCTTAGCTAAAGTAGGAGTGTGGAACAAACAAGCCCTCACCAGCCAGGGGGCATCGTGCGGAGAGTTCAGATGAACACGCTTTCTTCATTGACGCGGCAGATTGAACAACTTCGCATTCGCTATGGTGCTCAGTGGCGGCGAGGGCTATTAGCAAAAGTGCTGACAAAGAGCTTGGCTGAGGCTAAAGCTGCCGGCAGCACATCACCCAAGTCAACCCACAAATCCTTATCTCGCTTTTTGCCCTCTGTGTCGTCTAATCAACCTGATGTATACCAAAAGCGCTCAATAGTTTCACAACGCCAGAACTACAGAGCGCACACGCCCATTTCGCTTGTGCTGGCAGTGGTATGCCTCACCGGCTCCATCGGTCATCGCTTCTACAATAAGCCAAAACTGGATGTTGGCACGACGGCTCCCTACACAATCGTTGCGCCAACAGCGGCGAAGGTGGAGGACACCAAAACCACGGAAGAAAACCGAAAAGCCGCCCGAATAGGCTCTGTTCCCGTATTAAAAATCGATCAGGCAGTTAACCAGCAGATATACAACGACCTGAGACGAGCCATCGAACAAGGTAACGAACTCCGCCGCATGGCCGGCGTGGTGCCCTTCACAGAGACTTCCAGCTTGTCAACTGAGACGCAGTTATACTTGCGTCAAGCAAGGGAAGCGGACTGGCGCTCGGTTTTAGCCGCGCTCAAAGACCAAAAAGAGCAAAAGGATAGCAAAAAGCCCGATAGTAACCCCTTGCCGGCGAATGCGAGGAAACCCTTAGAGGAATCCTTGGAAGCGCTGCGCCGGCTTGCCCGCAAAGATCCTTATAGCGGGGTCATTAAACAGATCCGTCCTCCGTTAAATGTGGCAGGCCAGCAAGCCATTGCTGAACTTCAAGCGTATCGGCAAACGGCTTCAGCGGAAAATTTTTCTAGCCTGTTAGAGACCATCACTCAAGCCCGCCGACGTTATATGATGGCTGTCGCAGCGCTTTCTGAACCATCAGTGACTGGACTGGCCAATCGATACGATGCGGAGCTGTTCGCTTTGTCTGAGGCCGATTGGCAGAAAATGCAAGTGGGCATTTATCACGCGGCAGAACGTCTTTTGGCTCAAGGAATTTCTCCGGGACTGCCGGATGGCATTTTAAAGCACGCCGTAAGCCTCCAAGTTAGAACAGCAGTGCCAGCGGAGGCAGAATCGCTCTCGACAGATATATTACTGGCCGTTTTACGGCCCAACTTGATCAGGGATGCAGAACGCACTAGACTTCGGGCAGAGCAAGTTGCTTCTGAGGTAGAACCCGTCATTGTTACCATTGATCGGGGTGAAGTGATTGTCCGCGCCGGCCAACAGATTAACCAGCCGGATTTTGTCCTGCTCGATTACTTCGGCAAAAGCCAGCGAGAGCCGAACTGGGTGGGGTTGATCAGCTTAGGTGGGTTAGTAGCCGGTGCCGTCGGCGTTTTATGGGTGGTAGAGCGGCGCTTTCATCCAGGGTTGCGCCGGCGCGATCACATCTTGGTACTGCTGCTAACCTTAAGTACGCCGCTGTTGGTGGCTTTGCAGGTGCCTCACACAAGCTTGCCCGCGATTGGTTTATTACTGGGCAGTTTCTATGGTTCAGCCGTCGGAACAACCGTCGTCGCTTTGCTGGGTTGGGTGCTGCCGGTTGGCTTGGAAATTGACGGAATTCATTTAATCGCCAGTGCCGCTGGGGGCTTGATCGGTGGCTTGATCGCAGGCAGATTACGCTCACGCGAAGAACTGGCCCTTTTAGGCGGTGCCGTCGGATTAACTCAAGGAACTGTGTATCTGCTTTTGACGCTGATGGCCAGTGCGAGTGCCGGTTCGATCTGGTATGCCGTCCTCAGCGCGGCAGCGCTGCAAAGTCTCGCCGGCTTGGCTTGGAGTATCGTGGCACTCGGCCTTAGCCCTTACCTGGAACACGTCTTTGACCTCGTTACCCCCATCCGCTTAGCTGAATTAGCGAGTCCCAACCGGCCTCTATTGAAACGCTTAGCCTCGGAAGCTCCAGGTACATTCCAGCACACTCTATTTGTTGCCACCCTGGCCGAAGCAGCCGCCAAAGCTCTGGGCTGTAACGTGGAGCTAGTGAGAACCGGCACACTATACCACGACATCGGTAAAATGCACGATCCATTAGGGTTTATTGAAAATCAGATGGGTGGCCCTAACAAGCACGATATCATCGATGACCCTTGGAAAAGTGCGGAGATTATTAAAAAGCACGTCCTTGAAGGGTTAGTAATGGCTCGTAAGTGCCGGCTGCCTACGGCGATTAAAGCGTTTATCCCAGAACACCAGGGAACCATGCTCATCGCTTATTTTTACCACCAAGCCCAGCAGCTAGCAGCCCAAGACCCCAGTTTAACCGTGAACGAAGAGGATTTTCGCTACGATGGCCCAATTCCCCAATCGCGTGAAACAGGAATTGTCATGCTGGCAGATTCCTGTGAGGCAGCGCTGCGATCTCTTAAGGACGCCACCCCAGAAGAAGCTTTGAATATGGTTAATAAGATCCTTCGCGCCCGCTGGCAGGATAACCAGCTGACAGATTCCGGTTTAACCCGCGAAGAGATGCCAAAAATTGCTGAAATTTTTGTGCAAGTTTGGCTACAGTTTAATCACAAACGCATTGCTTATCCGAAAGCAGTTTTAGCGGCTAAATAAAAACGTTGTGATTATTGGGTAATAAGCAGCTTATCAAGTTTTTATAGGAAAGCATCAACCAAATTCATGGTTTAGCCTGTGCTAATGTCGTGTTAAACCTGACTTCAGCCGAGGTTCAATACAATATTTCTTTAATTGACCTTTAGAAACGGGTTGACTTTAATGACAGCGAAGAATGAGGCGAAACTGCTCTTTAACCCTTAACTCCACTACCGGCATCTGTGGGAACAATGTAGCGCTGCACGAACAAAAATAGAAACAGCACCGGCAAGATGGAAATCACAGAACCGGCAGCAATTAACCGCCAATCTAAGGAAAAGGTGGTGCCGGCAAGGGTTGCCACTCCCAAAGGCAACGTATAGTATTCAGGCTTATCTAAGACAATTAAAGGCCATAAAAAGTCACTCCAAGAACCGATAAACACAAAAATGGCCAGTGTCACCAGTGCCGGCTTGATGGCAGGTAACATGATATGCCACCAAATCCCCAACTCAGAACAGCCATCCATTCGGGCAGCTTCTTCTAATTCTTTAGGTACACCCATAAAAGCTTGCCGTAATAGAAAAATGCCAAAGGCGGAAGCAAGGGAAGGAAAAATGATGCCCAGGTAAGTGTTAATCAGGCGGAGTTTTACGGTCAAGATATACAGGGGAATCATCACGATTTGGAAGGGAATCATGATGGTGGAAACGATAGCGGTAAAAATCAAGTCGCGCCCTCGAAAATCCAACCGTGCTAAAGGATAGGCAGCGAGAGAACAAAACAGCAGATTTAATCCCACCGTCAAACCGGCAACCAATGTGCTGTTAAACAAATACTGGCCAAAAGGTTCGGACAACCAAACTTTGACAAAGTTCTGTAATGTTGGCTGAGCCGGCAGCAATTGCGGAGGAAATTGGAAAATGTTCTCTGCCGGCGACTTCAGGGACGTACTGATCAACCAAAACAGGGGCACAAGCATAATAAAGGCCAGCGCACTCAGTAGCCCATACATCCAAAGGTATTTCCACCCCGACCATTTTAAGCGTTGAGGTTTAAATTTAAAATTTTGATTTTTTTGATTAAGCATGGCTTTTTAGCAATTGGAGAACAAGATTCTTAATTTTAAAACAAAGTTTAAATGTCTCCATACAAATTTTATTTAAATAGCTAATCGCTAAACTTTAATCAGCAGAAAGTTTGGTTTAAATTCTTATAAAAAAACCTAAATGGACTTGAAAAAATATATGTAATGTCATATTATAGTAATTGTATTTGTCTGACTAAATACCACTCAAAGGTAGGTAGTTGGAGTGCGACGGACAATAGTCCGTCGCGCAAGGTTCAGAGAAATTGCAGAAAAAACTAGGGATTTTATTGTATCATTTTTATCCCGGTTTCTGTACAAACGCCATGCAATTGTTTATCCCAAGAATCAACAGGCAACTGGGGTAAGTAAGCAAATTGAAACACAATGCCGAGGGTTGGTTTGGATGCCCACTCCGGTGAAGTGAAGAGCCGGTCGTAAAAGCCACCGCCATAGCCTAAGCGATATCCTTGCTGATCACAGGCAACGGCTGGGACAAGAATTAAATCTACTTCTGCCGGCTGCAAAGTTGGGGAATTGGGAGCGGGTTCAATCAGACCATAAGAGCCGATTTGCAGGGCTTCTCCAGGTTTCCAAAGGTGCCAAGACAGAGATTTGCCGGCACATCGAGGAAATCCCCATCTGTGATTATCACTAAATAAAAGACTGAGGTCGGGTTCTTGGCGGAAGCTGAAGTAAGCCAGGATTGTTTCTGATTTAGCGAACAAAGATGAGGATTGCAGGTGGCTACAAAGCTGCGTACTTTTTTGCTGCCAAATATCTGCCGGCAGCGATTGCCGTTGTTGCAAAAGCGCACGTCGCCATGTTGCTTTATCTAGCCGGGAGTCAGTGCTGCTCATGGCACGGTTATTAAAACATTTTTGGGTTGGGATTTTAAGGTAGGGCTAATTCCATTGGCAAACTAAAGATATTAAGCTTGACCAAGACAACAACCACAATGGTATACAGCGTAGAAGTCGCCAAACTCGTTAGCAAATCTTTCTTAAAATTTTTTTCTTTATTTTCCAAAAAAGTATCTGCTGCCCCCACTTGCATTAAAATAAATTCCAAAACGTTGGAGAACCAGTAGCCGACGATTGTGAACGGTAATAATAAATCTGGAAAAGGTAGACTGAAGAGGTAGCCGAATAAATAAGCAATAGGCAGGTTAAAGAAAATATCGTTCCACCAAGATAAGGGCGATCAGAGATATCCGAATCCCATTAACGATACCCCTCTGACCTTTTTCCACATTAATTGATGAGTTTTATTTTCTCTTGGCTGCTTAGGATAGCTTAGCACTAGCGGTTGGGAAACGAAAGACTAAAAAAGCCCGCTTTCTTTGAGAAAACGGGCTTCCCACACTTAAGCAGCGTGCTGGCGATACCAATCAATGGTATTTCTTAGCCCTTCTTTAAATTCAACTTGGGCAGTAAAACCAAAAGCTTGCTTTGCTCGTTCGGTATCTAAACAGCGACGTGGCTGACCATTCGGTTGATCGGTTTCCCAAACAATTTCTCCCTTAAATTCCATCAATTCGCAGATTAGTTCTACCAGATCGCGGATGGTAATTTCATAGCCGGTTCCCAAATTTACTGGATCTGGATCGTTGTATTTTTGGGTTGCCATGACAATGCCCCGCGCTGCATCTGTTGAGTACAGAAACTCGCGGCTGGGAGTGCCGTCTCCCCACGCCGGCAGTTGTTTGTCTCCTCGCTGTTGGGCTTCGTAAACTTTACGAATTAAGGCGGGAATGACGTGAGAACTGCTAGGATCAAAGTTATCTTCTGGCCCGTATAAATTCACCGGCAGCAGATAAATTCCATTGAAGTTGTACTGTTGCCGATAAGCTTGGAGTTGCACTAATAAAGCTTTCTTTGCAACTCCATAAGGAGCGTTGGTTTCTTCCGGATAGCCATTCCAAAGATCATCTTCTTTAAAAGGCACGGGTGTGAATTTAGGATAAGCACAAATCGTGCCAACGCAGACAAATTTTTCGACACCGGCTTGATAGGCGGAATGAATGAGCTGAGTGCCCATCATCAAATTGTCGTAAAATAATTGGGCCGGTTTTTCCCGATTTAAACCAATGCCACCGACGTGCGCTGCTAGGTGAACGATAATATCCTGCTGTTGGACAACTCGTTGGCAGGCATCCATTGAACACAAATCATACTCACGTGAGCGAGGCACTGTAATTTTTTGGGCGTCAGCGCCAGCTTTGACGAGCTGATCTATCACTTGCCGGCCCAAGAAACCAGCGCCCCCCGTTACCAGAATTCGTTTGTCTTTTAGCTCTAGTGTTGTCATTTTTGCGTCCTCCCGCCTGCGTCTTGGAATTTTAGATTTGAGGTTGATCTGGTGAATCTCTAATCTCAGCTTCTCAATCTAAAATTAATCAAATCTGCCCCCCGCTTCTTGACGAATAAAAGCGTGATCCTTAAAAACTTGGGTCAAATCTTCATTGGGTGAAATTAAACCCAGCACTTCTAAGTCTGCTTTGACCATCAAACCTACTAACTCTTCAAAAGTGACGGTCGGTTCCCAACCTAATTTTTGCCGCGCTTTTGTGGAGTCTCCTATCAGCAATTCAACTTCCGCTGGCCGCAGGTATCGCTCATCAAACTCTACATAATCGTGCCAGTCTAAGTTGACGTATTTAAACGCAACCTCAAGAAACTCTTTGACTGAGTAAGTTTCGCCGGTTGCGATCACATAATCATCGGGTTCTTCTTGTTGTAGCATTAGCCACATGGCTTTAACATAGTCCTTTGCATAACCCCAATCCCGCTTAGCATCTAGGTTGCCCAGATAGGTTTTTTTCTGCTTGCCGGCAACAATTCTGGCAATTGCTCGTGTAATTTTGCGCGTCACAAATGTCTCGCCCCGACGCGGACTTTCGTGGTTGAAAAGGATGCCATTACACGCAAACAGACCGTAAGACTCCCGGTAATTTACCGTTTGCCAGTGGCCGTAAAGTTTGGCACAAGCGTAAGGACTTCTGGGATAAAACGGGGTTGTTTCCTTCTGAGGAATTTCTTGGACTTTGCCATACATTTCGGAGGAACCGGCTTGATAGAAGCGCACTTCAATGCCGGTGCGTTGCTGATAGTCTCGAATTGCCTCTAGCAGGCGCAGTGTTCCCATTGCCACTGTATCAACCGTGTATTCTGGCGAGTCAAAACTCACCCGTACATGGGATTGAGCACCCAAATTGTAAATTTCTACAGGTTGGACTTCTTCTAAGATTCGCCGCAAAGTTGTGCCATCGGTCAAATCACCATAGTGCAAAAATAACTTTGCGCTTTCGTTGTGAGGATCGACATAAATGTGGTCAATCCGATCAGTGTTAAACGTGGAAGTCCGCCGGATAATGCCGTGAACTTCATAGCCATTTTCCAGCAACAACTCGCTTAAATAGGAGCCGTCTTGACCTGTAATGCCGGTGATCAGCGCTCGCTTCCGTTGCGTCATCCTCAGTATTCCTTATGGTTGGTTACAAAGAAGAATCTGAACGTAAAATTCAGTTCTTTGATAGATAGGCCGGCTGCCCATAACCGGCGAGACTGAGTGTAGAGTTCCCATTTGTGATTGGCTGATATCATTTGCCACACACAGCCAGTCGGCCACCGGATATCTACCATCTGGGGCGTCAGATAGCTCACCGATGATAGGAGTGCCTTGGTTTGAGCAAGGCTGATGGATGGCACTTTCCCCTGCTTTGGTGTCTTCTGACCCTGAGCTGGGGATGAGTGCCGGCTTAAATCCCAACTGCTCTTGCCGCACCCTCTCCCGATCTGAAAATCTCCCTAATGGAAACAAATGGGGAGTGTCAATCCCTACGTTAACTTCAAATCGGAAATCAAGCACCCACAAACTTTAAAATGTTTGTAAAGAATTCAAAATTTTTGGGATGTTTGCCACTCCTTGAACCGTCTTGTCTGAGAGATTGATTGTGTCAGACTCAATAGCGCATTGCGTCTTTCACAGACTTTATGCACCAGGCGAACCCTACTTTTCGCTTTAGTAGGCTCCATTATTTTTGGGGAAAATGACGACGCCAAGGGTTTTGAAAATCAGCCACAAATCCATCCAAAAATTCCGGAAGTTGACATAATAGACATCCATTTGAACTCGGCGGGGATAGGGAATGTCATTCCGCCCAGATACTTGCCACAAGCCTGTAATTCCAGGCCGGATGGTTAGCACCTTATCTATATGCCGTCCATATTTCGGCAGTTCCTCTTCCACTAAAGGTCTAGGACCCACAACGCTCATGTCCCCTTTCAAAACATTCCAAAATTGAGGAAATTCATCCAAGCTAGTCAGCCTTAAAAATCGACCGATCCAGGTAATTCTAGGGTCTTGTTTAAGCTTGAAATTATTCTCGAATTCTTGACGAAGATGGGGGGACTCTGTCATGAGTTCTAGCAACATTTCGTCAGCGTTTTGAACCATTGTTCTGAATTTAAGACAGCCAAAGGATTGGCGGTTTTTTCCCACACGCTCTTGTCTGTAAAAAACTGGCCCTGGTGAGGCCAGAGCAATTAGCATAGCTAAGAGCAGATAAACTGGGGAAAACAGGATCAGAACACATAGAGAAAACAGAATATCGAACAACCGCTTAGAAAACTCTCCGTCTAGACCACTCAATGCGAGGGGCGGAAAGCCCCGTTTAACCATCGCCCGAATGACCTTGCCGGAGATGAGTTGGCTTTCGGCAGTCATCTTACTCCTTCAATTCACACCACACACAGTCCTGATCATAAAGCCTCTAGACGCTCAAGGGCGGCGAAGTGGCTTTCAAAGCTATGGACAGTAAGATACAGATTTTTAGCCTAGATTTCTAGCCTCAAATTCTTGATAACAGTGATCTAAATAGGCCAAGTAGCGCTCTTTAAAGATTTTGGGGGCAAATTTTTCTGCGTTTGCTCTCACCTTGTCGGGATTAAAAGCCGGTTGAGATGCCTCAAAAGTCTCCACCGCCTCCTTTAAAGCTGCTGTGCTTTGCTGGGCAAAAAACACGCCTGTCCCTAAATCCGGGTGTTGCTGAATATCTCGCACTGTTTCCAGTGCGCCACCGGCACCGTAGGCAATCACCGGCGTCCCACAGGCTTGAGCTTCCACCAAAGCCATCCCAAAATCTTCGCAGGCTGCATACACAAAGGCTTTCGCCTCCGCCATATACTTCTGTACAACTTCAGACGGCTGCCAACCCAGCACTCGCACATTGGATTTCGCCATTTTGCGAATCAGTGGCAACTCTGGCCCACTGCCAATCACCACTAAGGGAAGCCCTAACTGGTTGAAGGCTTGGACAATTAAAGATACTTTTTTATAACTTACTAACCGGGAAACGGTTAGGTAAAAATCTTGTTTGTGTGGTTGAACGGAAAATCTATCGATATTCACCGGCGGATAGATCACTTCGGCTTCGCGCCGGTAGCAGCGCCAGATGCGTTGTGCGGTATGTCGGGAGTTGGCAATGAAATAGTCAACTCGGTTTGCTGAGACAGCATCCCACTGCCTGAGCCGGTGTAGCAACTGTCGCGTTAAAATCCCTGGAAGCCCTTTGCCGGCAATACTGCTATTAAGATAATCAAACGTCATCTCCCAGGCATAACGCATCGGCGTGTGGCAGTAGCAGATATGTAATTGCTGCGGACTTGCTAGCACTCCTTTCGCCACTGCGTGGGAAGAAGACAAAATTACGTCATACTCTCGCAAATCCAGCTGTTCAATCGCCACCGGCAGCAGTGGCAGATATTTTTGCACCCCCTTCCGCGCTAGAGGAAAATGTTGCAGAAACGTCGTTCCAATCGGACGCTTGAAGAGATAGCTTTCTGGATTAGTCGATTCAAAATCGATGAGTGCGTAGAGATCGGCATTGATGTGCTGCAAAATTTCCTGCACAACCAATTCTGACCCGCCGGTTGCCTCTGGCGTTAACCATTCATGAACGAGAGCGTACTTCATATTTTGAATTTTCGATTTTGAATTCACTCTCAAATTTAAAACCGTTACAGTTTACCTTGCGCCGGCAGCCGGTTTGCCTCAGTCAATCAGCTTTGTCCATTTTTCCCACCTCATTGCCGGTAGTCCACCGACAACTTCTTTGCCAATTCCATCTCCGGGATAAATTCTTGTCTCGATTTTTTAAAAGCAACTCACAAAACCTCCGGCCCGCTGTTCAGGTGTTATAGTAAGAAAGACTGAACAAGTATTCAGATATTTAACCGATTAAGAACTGAACCGGAGAAAGTTATGGCCACTGTAACCCAAATGAAATGTGCCTGTGAATCTTGCCTGTGCGTAGTTGCCCTTGAAAATGCGATACATAAAGATGGCAAGCCCTACTGTAGCGATGCTTGCGCTAACGGTCATGCTGACGGAGAAAGCTGCGGTCACACCGGCTGTGGCTGCCACTAGAGGCTAAATGCCAGGATTAGTCCTGTCAAGGTAATCTCAACGGTCTGTGCGTCATTGACGATTGGTTGATCGAGAAAAAGTTGACGGGCAAGTGCGCGTTGAACTGTAATTGAGCGACTAACCCACACAGATCAAACACCTTGACAGGGCAACGGCTAGGAACTAATGAGTTTTTATACTCTGCTTCTCACAGCAAAACCCTTCTGCCAAGCCATAATCCCCACAAATAATAAAAATTGCACCAGGACGATGCTGGGTCCAGAGGCGAAGTTGAAAAGACCCGAACCCAGTAAGCCAACGGCACTGCTGAAAACGCCCAGAATCGCACAAAGGGTGAGAAATTGCGAAAATTTGTGGCTGAGTAACTTAGCGGTGGAAGCAGGAATCACGAGAAAGGCGTTAACGAGGAGTATTCCCACAGCTTTTATTGCTACAGCAACCGTTAGAGAAAGCAGCACCACAAATATATATCGGTGCAAGTCTACAGAGACGCCTTGAACTTTTGCCAAAGCAGGATTTAAGGTTAATAAAATTTGCTGTCGCAAAGTTGACAGCACAAACACCGCGCTAGCGAGAAGCAGCAGCAGAATTAAGATTAAATCCGTTTCATTAATAGCCAAAATATCGCCAAACAGAACTGCCAGCAAGTTGCCCCGATAACCGGGGATAAAGCTGGTGAGGATGACGCCAATAGCCAAGCCTCCCGATTCTGCAATACTGAAAACGCTGTCGCTGGCTAGATCGGTTTGGTCAATTAAGTACAGGACGCTGAGGCCAAAAATAATGGTAAAGGGCAGCAGCGTCCAAGTTGGATTGACGTTGATTAAGACGCCCAAAACAATCCCCACCAGAGATGCGCTACCAACAGCATCGCTGAAATAAGACAACCGTCTCAGGGTGACAAAGCTGCCGAGTAAGCCTCCCAAAATGCCCATGAGAATGCCACCGGCGATCGCACGCTGCATGAAAGGAAACTGCAACAAGCTGAAAAAATCAGCGCTGCCGGTGACGGCGAAGTAGGAAGTGTTATACATAAAGTCAGTAGGACTGGCAGGATGGAGAATTGAACCTTAGCCGCTAGCCCCTCATGGTGAGCCAAGTTTATCAGAACTCATTTAAGAGCCGTCAAACTTGTTGTCAAATTCTTATACTTGGTGTTGTGTCGTTTTTGAATGGCTTTAGGCTTTAAATTCTCACGATTGATAGCTTATCATCATGATATTTATTTCCTAAGCTGCCCTGGGCATCGATTGAGGTGCGAGTACGGCTTGATAGTACCGGCGCAGTTGCGCTGTGGCAGCAGCCCATCCCCAACGTTCGGCTTCCCGGCGGGCGTTTTGCCGCAGGGTTTCCCGTTCTTCGTGATGCGCTAAAAGGCTG
Organism: Microcoleus sp. FACHB-68; assembly: GCF_014695715.1. Classification (NCBI taxonomy): domain Bacteria; kingdom Bacillati; phylum Cyanobacteriota; class Cyanophyceae; order Oscillatoriales; family Microcoleaceae; genus Microcoleus; species Microcoleus sp. FACHB-68. Next base: position 10,524 of record NZ_JACJOT010000016.1, on the reverse strand, counting down.
AGAGTTGCTGCAATTGCCCCATCTTCATCTTCTGGGTTGAAGAGATAGCCGTTGACGCCATCGGTGACGATATCGGGAATTCCGCCAGAACGCGCTGCGATGGCAGGGCAGCCGGCAGCCATCGCTTCTAGCAGCACTAATCCTAGGGTTTCAGTGCGCGAGGGAAAGATAAAAGCGTCGGCAGAGGCGTATGCAGCGGCTAATTCTAATCCTTGAAGGTAGCCGACAAAATGGGTGGCTGTGCCGGCAAAGTGCTGTTCCAAGGCTTGCCGGTTTGGGCCATCGCCCACTAAAGCAAGACGAGCATTGGGAATTGCTTCTAGCACCGGCTTAATGCGTTCAATTTCTTTTTCAGCACCCAACCGCCCTACATAGAGCAATAAAGGGCTTTCTGGATAGCCTTGGCTGAGGCGCACGCGCATTTCCTGGCTGGCTAGATGGGGCTGAAACATCTCCGTATCAACCCCTCGCTGCCACAGATCCACCCGTTCAATGCCGTGTTCTGTTAGTTCTTGCACCATTGCCGTTGAGGTACACAAATTAAGCTGAGCTTGATTGTGGCCGGTTTTTAGCAATTCCCACAGCAAGGGTTCTAGCATTCCTAACCCGTAATGCTGGAGATATTTCGGCAGATGAGTGTGGTAAGACGCTACCAACGGAATGCCTAAAGTTTTGGCGTAGTAAAGCCCGCCCAATCCCAAAACTGCTGGGTTGACAGCATGAATGATATCTGGCTGAAACTGTTCTAGCTGCTGCCCAATTGCCGGTCGCGGGAAGGCCATTTTCAGCTCTGGGTACAGCGGTAGGGGGACACCAGAAACGCCGTAAATTTTAGCTCCCTTGTACTCACGCAAGCCCCCATCGGGGCAGAAAATCAAGACTTGATCGCCGGCACGCTGCAAATGTTCAACTGTGTGGCGCAGGCGCGTCACGATGCCGTCAACTTTAGGCAAAAAAGTTTCGGTAAAAAGGGCAATTCGCATAGTTGTCAGTTGTCAGTTATCTGCTGTCAGCACCCAGCCGTCAGTTGTTCGTTGTCAATACCGGCTGACTGCTGGCAGCTAACTTATCGACGCCAAGAAACTTTGGGCAGAATTTGATCTTTATCAACGCGGTTTTTGTACTTAATCGCAAAGTTCAGCAACGAATCTAACAGCGAATCAGAGAGATAGTGAGGCTGCAAACCTAGATCAAGAAGATTGGTATTTTTAGCATTGAAATAATGCTCTTCTTTTTCAACTCTGGGATTATCAAAGTTTTGGATTTCTACATCTAATCCCACTGCATTGCCGGCCTTTTTCACCATCATGGCTAAGTCGCCGATGCTAAACAGTTCCGTGAACTGGTTGAACACTCGAAATTCACCCGGTTGCGCTGGATTAGCGATTGCCAGTTCCATGCACCGCACTGTGTCACGAATATCCAAGAAGCCCCGCGTTTGTCCACCCTTGCCATAAACGGTTAGGGGATGGCCAATTGCTGCCTGGATGCAAAAACGGTTCAAGGCTGTGCCAAACACGCCATCATAATCCAGCCGGTTGATTAAAAGCTCATCCATGCCGGTTTCTTCTGTCAAGACGCCGTAAACAACGCCTTGATTTAAATCGGTAGCCCGCAAACCCCAGATCCGGCAAGCAAACTGGATGTTCGTGCTGTCATGGACTTTACTGGCATGGTAGAAGCTACCCGGTTGCTTGGGATAGGGTAAGGTATCCTTGCGCCCGTTGTGTTCGATGGTGATGTAACCTTCTTCAATATCGATATTCGGCGTGCCATACTCACCCATTGTCCCCAGTTTCACCAAGTGGCAATCGGGGAAATGTTCTTTCATGGCGTACAGCAGATTCAGCGTTCCCACGACGTTGTTGACTTGGGTCAGAACTGCGTGTTCGCGGTCAATCATCGAGAATGGGGCGGAACGCTGTTCGCCAAAGTGGACGATTGTGGTCGGTTCAAACCGGCACAACGATTGTTTGAGGAAATCGTAATTATTGATGTCCCCAACAAATAAGTCGATGGATTTGCCGGTGAGATCGCGCCAGCGCTGAATACGTTGCTGGATCGGCGCAATCGGAGTCAGGGTTTCCACGCAAAGTTCTAGATCCCAGTGCCGCCGCACTAAGCTATCTAAAATGCCGACTTCGTAACCTTGGTTAGAAAGATAAAGTGCGGTTGCCCAACCGCAATAGCCATCACCGCCAATAACCAGGACTCTCATAAGTTGATGAATCTTGCTTGCCAATACTCGGTAAATGTATCAGGTTTGTGTACCCTGTGACATATTTCGCTTGGGGTCTGTTGGGATTTGTCGTTTGTCCTTTGCTATCAATCTTTTGTCTTTAATTGTTGACAAATTCCTTTAACTATGCAGCTAGTTTCATCCAGCAAAGGACAAAGGACGGTTAAGCATTCACAGCGATCTCATCAGCAAAACTGCCACAGCGGACAAATTCAAATGGGCCGGCAAGTGCGCCCCAGAGATGTTCATCAGTTTCTGGATCGCGTCCCCGATCATGGCTGACGAATTTGTGTTCATCAATTTCAAAGAAACTGTCAAGATAAGTCGTTTTTCCTTTACGCACCACAATGCAACCTTTACCCGGTTCTACTTCGCCTTTGAACCCCTTCCCTGTCCAGTGCGTGATAAACGTGCAGCCCGGTAAGAGTTTCAGCCGGCCAACCGTAAGGTCTTTTAAGCGTTCGCTTTGGCGAGAAGCCCCATAAAACTGTTCTTCTCCCTCAACCGCATAATTCTCAATTTTGATGTGATCCTCTGCCGGCACCAACTTTAAAACCCGCACTCGGTACGGCTCATTGAGCATATAATCATACGCCTGCTCTAAATAAAGACTCATGCCACCAAGGAGTGCTACCGGCAGAGGTCGCATACAAACGCGAATGTGAGCAAAAAAAGGAGGATTTTCAAAAGCTTGTTGCTGGTTGCTAAAGTCACAAGCCATCCAGCGGGCCAACGTGGCAATATCCGTCGAGTGGGTCATAACGATTTTGGATTTTAGAGTTTGGAAGTTGAGCTGTAAATAGTTGACAAAAAGACAGTTTTAGTGGTCTGACGGCTACATGAATTTTGCATTCATTGTCCCCATCAGTGATATAAAGCGCTGAGAAAAAAATAATGAACCCAACTATTTTAAGGGTCTGCGTTCGCTTCTGATCCCATAAATAAAAAGGCCGGCCTTTTAAAAACCGGCCCGCCGAGATTCATCAATGCCCTTGTTTGAGGCGGAACAACAAAAACTGCGTCACTTGGGCTTCATCGAAATTGTTATCACTGACCAACAGTAAACTCTCTGTCCCATCTGGCAATCGAGGGCCAAGCGTCATGCCCTCCAAATTGTCTAAAGTAATTCCCAGCGTGCTCAAGTCTAGCAATAACTTTTTCCTCACCGGCTCAATTTTTCGCAATTCACCTTTGAGACTGGCAATGCCAGAGGTATCTGTCGCCGCCCCGGTGGCCAATTGATAAATCTTGGCCCCATACCCCAAGAAACCCAAAGAACGTTCCAAACCCAGAAAATGACCCCCCCGGCCCAACGTTAATAACTCAGTTAAACCATTGGCAACCGACCACCTTGGCCCTGTGTCCATCAAATAAAGATGTTCAGAAATTAACAGCGGTGGCAGATCACTAATCAAATAATGCATCAGCCGGTTTTTGACCTCTTGATCAGCGCTTGGTGGATCGCGATCCTGTTCCAGAGGCGACTCGGTGGCTGTAAACAGGCGAAGCGGTTCCCCAACGCCGCCTGAGTCTACCGTTAAAGATTCAAACCCTAAATTATTTTGTACCCCTTGCCGATTATCAGGATTACTCCTATCGGGGATATAACGTGGCGGGATGGGTAAATTTTGCTGCCACTGGCCGGTATTAAGGTCAAATTTTTCTACAAACGGAGGAATATCCAGATTTGCAATTCCTTCGCTGGCGACAAATATGGTATTTGGAGGGGCAAAGGCAATTCCTTCAGGGTTGATCAAATTCCGCTCAAACGGTTGGCCATCCTCACCAATCAGTTGGGTAACGCCTTCAACTTCAACATTTTGAATGCTAATTTCACCGGCACTGTCAGAATTAAGAGCGAGGCGGAGGGTGTAAAATCGAGCCGGCGAGAAGGCACTCGGATCGTCAGAGATTGCATAGAAGCGGTCTCGCTTGCGATCATAGGCAATTCCAGATAAACCCCCTATCGGCGTATCCTCAAACGTTTGCGGGGGTAGTTGGTACTCGCCTAAAAATTCTAGGGATAAATCCAGAAAAATCCGTTTCTCAGCCGCTAGTATCCGTCTCTCCTGTGCCGGCGACAACGTTTTTTCCTGCGCCGGCAGCGAATTCCCTTGTTCAGCCGTCACTTGGGGTAAAGTACAGCCGGTGAGTAAATTGGATAGAACGAGTGCCGGTACTAACAGCCAGGAAACGAACCAACGAACGTTCAATCCCGTCTTTCCTAAAGAAAGTTTCGCCAGAACGCCTGATAAGGCTCGATAGCAAGCGCTAATGTTTACAAATTCTCTGCTCACTTCAAAATCCAGAAGTCAGTGGTCAGTAGTCAATGGTCAGCAGCCTGCGGTCGTAAGAACGGACAACTGACAAACGACAATTTAGATAAGAACAGCTCGCTTTCAATGTAGCAGCCAGCTGGCCTTTAAATATAAAGGCAACACCTATCCTTTACACCCTACCACCTAGCACCAGGCAAGATTGTGGATATGCAAACGTCGCTTGAGCAAAAAACCTTATTTTGGCCAAGTCGCATTCAACTTGTGAGGCTGGCTTGTTCCGCCGCCGGCATCCTTTTGCTGTTGTCGGTGGCAGCCGATTTTAGGCCGGTTTTTGCTCAGCAGTCCCAGCAATCTAAGCCAGATGAGCCTTATACTAGCCCCCTGGAGATTACCAAACCCGATCCCCTACTGCCTCAATGGCCCTTAAAAAAGCCGTTAACTCCTCTAGAAGTTCAAGCTTTAACCACTGCACTCGATGAACTCAACCAGTTGGCAACTGCCCAACTACAGGCGGGAAATTTAGCAGAAGCCTTTAAAATTTGGTATCGAGAACTGCGGTTGCGCCGCTTTCTTGGCCCTCTAGCAGAAGTAGAAGCCTTAACCAGAGTCGCGAAAATTGCCCTAAGTCAAAATCAGACAACACAAGTCCAGTTGATCACCCAACGGTTGCAAGTCATTTATCTAGAAGCACAAGCGCAACCCCCTATTACTCCCCAATTGCTGCAAGCTTTAGGAGATGTGTTTGTATTGGTGCAAGCAAAACAATCCGCTGTAGATGTTTACCAGAAAATTCTAGCCAACGCACAGGCGAGACAAGATGTGCCGGCGCAAGAAATCGCCCTGAAAACAATCGCCGAACTTTACTTTGGCGGATTAAACTTCTCAGAAGCAGCCGTTGCTTACGAGCAACTATTAGCGCTGAGTGAAGCAAAAGTAACCCGCACTGAGCAAACTCGATTAGAAGAAGATACCTATCTCCAACAACTCGCCTTTATTTATGATCATGTTCAACAACATCAAAAAGCATTAGATGTTCGCACAAAAATTTTAAATCGCTACCGCATTGCCAAAGATCCAACGCAAGTAGCGACACTTAAAATTGCAATGGGAGAAGATTATGAAGCATTAGGCCGGCTTGGTAAAGCCGCTCAATACTATCAAGAAGCCTACACTTTAGCATGGCAATTGCAGCAATATGCTAGAGCCGGCGAAGCATTGCAAAACTTAGCCACACTTTATCGCTCACAGAACGAACTCGAAGCAGCCCTGCAAGTTTATCAAATTTTAGTCGTAGTCGATCAAAAAGGTTACAACTTTTTTGGAATGATGGATACTTATGATCGAATCGGCAAAATATATTTAGATCGTCAAGCTTACACCCAAGCCCTAGCCGCCTTTCAAAAAGGATTAGAACTGGCAAACCAACTAAAATATCAAGAAGATTACTTTTATCGACAAATTGAGCTAGTCAATCAAAAACGCTCTCCCTAACCATTAAAAAATATTCATAAAAACTCCTTAAAATCATATTCAATTGTTTTTATTACTCAAAACGAAACAATTTTAAAAATCATCACTTCATCCATAAAACTCAGACACTCACCGACAACACATCTGTGTTTATCTGTGTGCATCTGTGGTTGAAAAATCTTCCCAAACTCCCAACAATTCCCCCAAAAACCAGAAAAAATCAAGCCACCAACCAACAAAACATCTGCGTTTATCTGCGTTTATCTGTGGTTGAAAAATCTTCCCAAACCCCCAAAAATTCACCCAAAAACCAGAAAAGCTCAGCCACCAACCAACAACACATCTGCGTTTATCTGCGTTTATCTGCGGTTAAAAAAATCATCCCCAAACCCCAACTAACAAGCGAAGACAAGAAAAACCCCGCAAAATGAGAATAAATATCATTCTTCATTTAGAATAAAAATCATACTCAAAAATTTCCGCAGATTGTAGAAAAACCGTGAAAAGCCCCAACTTGCAGCGCTTGCTGCCGGCATTATTGCTGCTGACTATCGCCACCGGCTGCAACCAAACCCCCTCCACACCCGTATCTAGCGCACAGAATACAGCATCTAACTCAAAACAACTCAAAGTCGTAGCAACCTTTCTCCCGATCTATTGGTTCACCAAAGCAGTAGCCGGCGACAAAGCAGAAGTAGAAATTTTAATCCCCCCAGGCACAGAAGTGCATGAGTACCAAGCCACGCCGGCAAACGTGCGATCACTAGCACAAGCAGATGTGCTCGTTAAAAATGGCTTGGACTTAGAAGAATTTCTAGAAGCAACCGTAAAAAACTCCCAAAACCCCAAGCTGAAACAAGTAGAGGCAAGCAAAGGCATTCAAACCTTACAGGAAATTTCCCCTGTCGTGAAGCCAATTGAAGGTGCCGGCAATGAAGATCACGATCATGACCATAATGAAGACAAGACAAAAGATGCTCACGAACACAGAAGCGGCAACCCCCACGTCTGGATCGATCCAGTCTTAGCCAAACAACAGGTACAAAATATTCGCGATGGCTTAATTGCAGCCGATCCAGACAATAAAGCCTCCTATGAAACCAATGCTGCTGCTTACATCCAGCAACTCGAACAACTCGACAGCCGGTTTAAACAGCAGATGCAAAAGTATCCCAACTGCACCTTTGTCACATTCCACGACGCCTATCCCTACCTCGCCAAGCGATACCAACTGCAACAAGTCGCCGTTGTCAATATCCCAGAACAAAGCATTTCCCCGGCTGATGTGGGAAAAACCATTGCAGCCGTAAAACAATACAACGTCAAAGCACTATTTGGGGAACCGGGGGTAGATAATAAATTGCTGCAAAGTCTTTCCCAAGACCTCAGCTTAACCCTGCGTCCTCTAGACTCATTAGAATCTGGCCCGCTCGATCCGCAGCATTACTTTACAGCGATGCAAACCAATCTGCAAACCATTGAATCTGCTTGTCAATAGATGTGAGCAACCTCGACCCACCCAGCGGTGGCCCATTACCCTCTCCAAATCCCCAGATCCCGATCCTGAAGGTACAAAATCTGACGGTATATCAAGGCAACTATACGGCGATTCAGGATGTCTCATTTGAGTTGCAACCCGGAACAGATACAGCGATCGTTGGCCCTAATGGTGCCGGCAAAAGTACGCTGGTGCAAGCAGTTTTGGGTTTAATTCCGCACACAGCCGGCCAGATCCAAATATTAGGCCGGCCTATGGATCGGCTGGGAAACCTGTGCCACCAACTCGGCTATGTGCCGCAAAACTTTCTTTTTGATCGCTCATTTCCGATTACTGTCTGGGAATTGGTGGGGTTGGGATGGGTGGCTGGGTTAAACCATCAAAATCCAAAATTCAAGTGGTTTTGGCAAACCAACCCAGAAAAAGTCGCAGCAGTAACCGCTGCCTTGCATCGAGTAGATGCTTACCGGCTGCGTCATCAAGCTATTGGCACCTTAAGTGGTGGCCAGATGAAACGGGTGTTGCTGGCTTATTGCTTGGTTATGCCACGCCGGCTGCTAGTGCTTGATGAAGCATTTGCCGGCGTAGACGCGCAGGGAGAAGCCGAGTTTTACGCCTTGCTTAACCAACTCAAACGCGAACAAAATTGGACAGTTTTGCAAATCTCTCACGATCTGGATATGATTTGCCGGCATTGTGATCGCGTTATTTGCCTCAACCAAAGAGTCGTGTGTACCGGCCAACCCGACATTGCTTTAGCCCCTCAAAACTTGCTAGCCACTTATGGGCCGGCCTTTAGCCGGTATCACCACAACCACTAAATACACTAGGGGTAACAGCGTTACGATTTCAATCTGTAGGAAACCAAGTCTAACGACAAGCGACTTCATCAGAGTCTTGGCAGTTAGGCACCGATGCCCCATGCCCGATGCCCGATGCCCTATGCCCTATTAAAAAATAACAGTAGGCGCAAGGGGAACAATACCCGGAACTTCACCGCCCAGCATTGCTCCCTTACAGTCCACCATTGTGGCACCATGCTCAAGTAAAACCTTGAGAAGTTCTATTTCAGTCCGGCGAGGCACCATTGTTTTCCAAGCCTTGAGTGCTTCGAGGATGCTGGCAGGAGTGATAGCACCATCTTTCAGGTGCGCTGCCACATACTCGTTATCCCCGCGCCAACTTTTTGGAACAATTCCCAAAGGGATGAGTACGGTACTTTCAACATCATTAAGCAGTGACTCCAGCCGGCGAAAACGCTTTGCCTCATAACTGTTGGGATTGCTATCAAGCCAGCTTTTCACCACAGAATTGTTGAGAACTTCATTCTCCAACCGCCTGCCGGCAGCGAATAAAGCCTGACTGGAATCCTTGACACAAGAAGCTGCCGGTGTGACGAGAGATGCGCCATTTCCCCCGCCGGCGCGGTATTTGGCGGTCATCAGGGCCAGTTCTTGTAAGATGACAATGAGGGGATTGAACGTATGATTGCCTAGCCGGTAGGGAACCGTGAGTTCTGGAAGTCGCACGAGTACATCAGAAATCGGCAGCGTATACATCCATCCGTGTCTTAGACTGCCCATATATAAATGCCAGCGCATTGCACCGGCAATCACACCTTCGCGGTTATGTGCATAAACTTGCCGATATACCAGATCAAAGCGCAACTCGCCGGTAAACTCATCCCTAACAACTTTGGCAAAACCAAATGCAAAGTGTCCCGGAACGATTCCCAACGGCACCTTATCACCCCTTTTACCTCCCCGCCATCCGTAGGTGTGAACCACAAGCGCCACATCACCGGCATACCAAAGTTCTTTCGTGCGCTTTGCGATCAGTGCCGATGTTCGTTGGTTTGCGGGAACCATCCCCCCGTTATTATCTAAAAGCGCTCTTTCAACCCACTGCAATGGAATGTTTTTCCATTTCGAGTCTGTAACATAATCGCGGCTTTCGTCTCTGCCAATTAACATTCGCGTTGGCAAAAGTTTGAAGACGTCTGCTGGTTCCAAAGCCTTTACCGTGAAGGAACCAGAGGCATCCTGCGAGCCATAAATATACCAGCCAGAAGCATTCAGGGGTGACTTTTCAATATTTTTGATAGAAGTCTGCTCAATACTGGTTCCCGGTAAAACTGTGCCGGCATCAGGGAGGGCAATCACTTCTTCAAGGCCATCAAAACTACGGCTGCTGGGGTTATAATGCCGAACGCGGTAGCGCTTTTCTCCTGCCGGTGCAATAAATCGGATTAGCGCCTTCTCAATGCCGGCAATTTGATAGGGTTCGTCTCCAATTGCCAGAACCCATAAATTCCCCTCTCTGTCTGCGCTGACAACATCCAATTCTACTTGCACATCATCAATCGTACTGCCGCCGGCTAAGGACTCCAGAGGACTAACTTTTGACCATCCATCCAGCCGAATTGGGTGGATAAAATGATTTTCCTTCATACTCTTACGAGTAATTTCATCAAAATGGATGTCAATGACAGCGCGATGCAGCCACTTGCGGTGACAAGAGGTAGAATGCCAAGTCACCCAGACTTTTTTGCCTTTAAGCTGGGCGTGTGAATCTGGAGTATTCTGAACTTCCATATAAACTCCGCCATCACTTCGCCTTTCTGCCAGAGAAGGCAAAATCAACCGTCCACTCCACTTCGCAATTGGGCAGTAAAAGTTTTTACGCTCTAAGCTAATATTCATAAATTGTGTATCACCAATACTTTCAGGCATATCAACCTGTTTCACTCCCGCAACCGCAGTTCAGCGTATTTTTGTAGGGCTTGGGTGTGGTTTTTAACAAACGCTGGCTGCCTATTAGCTAAAATAACATCTGCAAAGTCAGTTTTTTAGATGAGAGTTGGCACCCTACCCCCCACAGATAAACCATCTGCGTTAATCTGCGTTAATCTGCGGTTAAAAACTCGGCGTTGCTGAAAATGTAATGAACTAAGCTGGCAAGGGAACTGTTCGGTACTTTAAGTAGTGAAGCAGTAAACGCAGTGAACACTTCAGCATCTCCACAGACTTGGAATAACA